>JAFTPY010000249.1 GCA_017463035.1 Lachnospiraceae bacterium | reverse complement strand
GTTTATCTGCGGGAAGCTCCTGTGACCTAAGAGAAGGGCGGCCACCCGGATAAATGAAACGGTTGAGAAATAAGAAAAGAGTTAAGAAAGCAAGTTTGTAGCGGAGTGTCACGCTGAAAGGAGGACACGATGAGAGTAAGAATAGAGACAGAACGATTAATCATAAGAAATCTTCGCCCGGGAGATGAAAAGGCGGTGTACGCCTGGGCAGGAGATCCGGATGTGGCACGGTATATGATTTATCCGTTGTACCGATCGGAAGCGGACGGTATTGAGTGGCTTCGTGAAAGAGATGAGAACGCAGATGACCCGGACGATTATGACCTTGGTATTGTGTTAAAGGAAACCGGAGAGCTCATAGGAAGCGGAGGGCTTGTGTATCAACCGGAAAGCGATACCTGGAATATGGGCTATAATATCCGGAAGGATATGTGGGGAAACGGCTATGTGGTAGAAGCAATGCAGGCCATCATGGATGAAATACGAAAGACACGTACAATCCGTGCAATCGAAGCACAGTTTGCGGTGGAAAATCATAAGAGTCAGCGAGTCATGGAAAAGCTGGGAATGATATATGACAGGGATTCTTCCTTTGAGAAGTTTGACAAGAGTGCTAAGTTTCAATCGAAAGTGTTTCGGAGAGTGTTTGAGTAGGTATTACGCGGGGGGGAAGACGGAGCATCGGAGACGATTTCCGGGGACGGAACGAATGCAAAATCAGAATAGTCAGGTTTGTAGAATACGCGTTACAAACTTGACTATTTTTGTCTATATGATAGAATTAGAAAAGAGTTATTTAAATAGACAGAAACGAAATAGTGAGGATAGAAGCAATGAAAAAAGGTTTGGATTATATCGGTATTGTTGAGCGTGTGGATTTTCCGAATAAGGGCTTTGTGCGGGTGATTCCGGATTGTGAGGAGAATGCCGCGGATGCAGAGATTCGTGTGACAATAAAAGGTGTCATTGAAGGGCAGAAGGTGAAGTTTCGGCTGACGAAGCTTCATGTGAGCAGTCAAAAGGGAGAGGGACGTCTTCTTGAGGTGATTACCCCGGCACCCCAAGAGGTAGAGGCTCCTTGTGGGTTGTTCGGTACTTGCGGAGGCTGTGCGTACCAGAGTCTTCCTTACGAGGCGCAGCTTGCCTTAAAGGAGGAGCAGATTCGTCGTTTGATGGATGCGGTAATTACAGAACCGTACGAGTTTATGCCGATTCGCAGAAGTCCGCAACCGTTACATTATCGTAATAAGATGGAGTTTTCCTTCGGTAACGAGTACAAGGACGGGCCGCTTTCCTTGGGGCTGCATAAGAAAGGCAGCTTTTACGATGTGTTGACTACGGATGCTTGTCAGATTGTGCACGAGGATTACAATTTGATTCTGCGGGAAGTGCTGTCTCTCTGTAAGGAGACCGGACTGGCCCATTTTCATAAGATTACCCATAAGGGGTATTTTAGACACCTGGTGGTACGTCGAGGACTAAAGACCGGCGAGATTTTGGTGAATTTGGTGACAAGCTCCGATACAGAGACCTATATCGGGGGACAGAGCGAAGCGGCGGACGGAGGATGTGTTGATGGTGATGGAGTCGGAACAGAGGCGCAGTTTGCAACGGATGCTATGATATCGGTTGAAGCGGAAAAGAAGAGTTTTGACGAAGAAGCATTTTTAAAGAACCTGTGCGACCGTTTGTTAGCACTTCCGATTGAAGGAAAGTTTGCCGGTATCATCCATAGCAGAAACAACAGTCTTGCGGATGTGGTAATCAGCGAAAAGACTACGGTTTTGTACGGAAAGGACAATTTCTACGAGGAGCTTTTGGGACTGAAATTCCGCATTACTCCGTTTTCCTTCTTCCAGACCAATTCTCTCGGTGCAGAGGTGCTTTACAGTACCGCCCGTGAATTTATCGGTGAAGTGGACGGAAAACTGGTATTTGACTTGTACAGCGGCACCGGCACCATTGCCCAGATGGTGGCGTCTGTGGCACGTAAAGTTATCGGTGTGGAGATCATTGAGGAGGCTGTAGAGGCTGCAAAGGAAAATGCCGCAGGAAACGGTCTTTCCAACTGCGAATTTATTGCCGGAGACGTATTAAAGATGCTTGACACCATTGAAGAACGTCCGGATATGATTATTTTGGACCCGCCGCGAGACGGTATCAATCCGAAAGCCTTGGATAAGATTATCAATTACGGTGTGGACCATCTGGTGTACATTTCTTGTAAGCCGACCAGTTTGCAGAGGGATTTGGTGACGCTTCAGGAGAGAGGCTACCGTGTCGTAAAGGTATGTCCGGTGGATGAATTCCCGATGACGGCGCATACTGAGACATGTGTACTCTTAACGAAGCGAAGCTGAGTTTAGAGTCACAGTCGTTCTGTCGAACGGAGCGAGAGCAGAACTTCTATATTGTTGTCAAAACTTTAGGAAATAACAGAATAATTAGGAGGAGTATCGTTATCATGTCTTTTTTTCAATTTTTACCTACATCCGGGAAAAGCATTTTTTCCTATCTTTTGATGATTTTTCTTAGTTTGTTTTCGGCATTTGAAGTTACGGAAGAGCCGGAGTATGATATCAGTGAGCTTATGCCGTCGAATGTTGTGGTAGAAGTGAATGAGCGGGACAAGCCTGCGATGGTACAGGCGCGTCTGGAGGGAGAGACAAAGGGGTATACGATTTCCAATACCTATCATTATGACCGGTTCTCGCGGGAAGTAGTGGGGATGCAGGGCGTGCCGATTGCGGTGGAGAGCTACGGAGCCGATACCGTGCCGGAGGAACTGTCACTGGTGTTTGTTTACGACGATACCAAGCTGGAGAGGACAGAGGAAAATCTCGGAATTCTATGGCTGAATTGGGATGAACAATGGTATGAAACGGTAACAAATTTTGAGATTGACTATGATAAAAATGAAGTGACGGTACCGGTAGAACGGTTGGGAACCTATATCCTGGAGGATATGGAGATTTGGGAGAGTGTGTGGAACGGAACCTATGAGTATGAGGAAACCGCAAAGGAGCCGGACTGCCATTGGCATAATCAGTTTGCCTATGAGGATATTGAGGCACTTGCTGACATTTCCTTGTACGATGAGAGCGGGGAGTATCATATTACAACGGTGGAGCAGCTTGCAGGTCTTGTAAAGCTGGTAAACGAGGGAAGAAGCTTCCGGGGAGATATCTTTTATCTGGATGGGGATTTGGATTTGGCCGGATATGAATGGGCACCGATCGGATGGTATTATCCGGCGGATGACGGTTATCTCTGGATGGATTTTCCTTTTGAAGGGAAGTTTTACGGAAACGGACATACGATTTCCAATTTGTACATAAATGCACCGAAACAGTCTGATTTGGGAATGTTCGGGCGCACCTTAAAGAGCTTTTGTGTCCATGATTTGACCCTGGAGAATTGTTACGTGGAGGGACGCTTTTATGTGGGCGGTATTTTGGGGGATAATATCAATTCCGGAGAGCAGTATGATATGACAAATTGTCGTGTGACCGGAACTGTAAAGGGACTTAAGACCGTAGGCATGTTGGTGGGCTCTTCGGCTCGTTTACACTTAAAGGACTGCTCCGCAAAAGCGGAAGAGGGAAGTACCACGGAGCTGGTGGGAGATTTGCGCAGCGGAATGATGGACAATTGTTATATGGAGGAATAGGCGGAGGACGAAGGATGAAGGTAGTTAATTTAGAATTCGCAAGATGTGGTGCAACCATAAAACCGGATGTAGAGACGGGTATCGGTGTATGTGAGTATTGCGGGAATCAGGTTGTATTTGATAAAGACAGTGTCACGGAAGCGGTTATGGCGAATGTTTTGCAGAATTCGTTTGTTAAAGAAAAGCTGACGAAAGAACATGAAGCCTATTTGTCAACGGTTTTGAGTGATTTGACGCACTTAAAATATGGATTTTGGGTGGATAAGAAGAACAAAACGTATTTTTATGAGACCGGGAGTCAGGTACACGACGGTTTGGAGTTTTATACGTTGCTGTATAAAGGGGTCGGTTATCATGTAACAACGGAATATTTGCCGTATAGCAAAGAGTATAAAAAGTGTGTAATGATACCCCGGACAAACCGACAGGGAGAGGATATTTATGAGGAAATAAAATCCGTAGTGACGGAGATTTTTTGTTGCATGTACGGGCATTCCGTGAATCTGTGTTTTCCGGATAATCCGGAGTTCAAATCATTGCGGAGTAATATGTAAAGAAAAGATTGGAGTGGTAGCGTATGAAACTAATCGATATTTCCCAGGAGGTTCTTTCCTGCAACGTATTTCCGGGAGATGATAGCCCGAAAGCAGATCTTGTAAAAAGTATGGAAGAAGGGGAACTTTATAATCTTTCCATGCTTTCCATGTGTGCCCATAACGGGACCCATATCGACGCGCCGTTTCACTTTCTGAATGATGGAAAAACTGTGGAACAGATTCCTTTGGAAGCTTTTGTAGGGGATTGCTTTGTGGTACGTCGCGAAGGGGACGTGACTGCAGAGGATGCGAAGGAAATTTTGGAGAAAGCAAAGAGTGTTGGCGCAGATGAGAGAATTCTGATTGGGGGAAAAGCGACAGTGACTCTTGGGGCTGCGGAGGTATTTGCGGAAGCGGAAGTGAAACTTATCGGAAACGAAAGCCAGACCATAGGACCGGAGGATGCACCGATGGCAGTACATAAGGCGTTGTTGGCAAAAGAGGTTGTGCTGCTTGAGGGAATTGTGCTTACGGAGGTTCCGGAAGGAAAGTATTTCTTAAATGCGGCACCGCTGAACTTTGCAGGCTTTGACGGGGCACCGTGCCGGGCGTGGCTGATTGAGGGGTAGGAGGCTGGGAGAAGACATGCTTACAAGAAAATCTTCCAGAGCAATCGTTTTAAATAAGCAGCACCAAATCTTTTTATTCCGGTATACATTCGATTTCTTTGCGGAGGAACAGTCCGTTTGGATTACACCGGGGGGAGGCTTGGAGGAAGGGGAATCCTTTGAAGAGGCTTTGGAAAGAGAAGTGTATGAGGAATTAGGAATTAAGCTTACGGAACCGGCATCCTTTGCGTTTTACAGAACACCGTTGTATGAGTTAAAAAACGGTGAAACAGTACGGAGTGAGGAACGGTTTTATTTGATATATTGTGATGAGAAGTCATTTTCTTACGACGGCTGGAGTGACAGTGAAACGAGACGGATGACCGCCGGAAAATGGTGGTCTGTGGAAGAAATCAGAAAGTCTACGGAGAAGTTTTTCTCGGAGGATGTTGTAGAAATATTAGAGCGACTTGCAAGGGGAGAGATATCGAAAGAGTCGATTGAGATAGCATGAGAGATTAGAAAAGAAGGTTGTACTGCACAAGCGTTATAATAAAATTATACAAAGAAAGGCAGGGTTGATGAAATGATACATAAAAACAACGAGAGCAGGAGAGTTGACGTCTCCTGAAATTAAAGGAGAATTTGAATGTCTATTTTAGTAAGAGAAGAAGAGAAACAAGATTACCGTCGTGTAGAAGAGATTACGAGACTCGCGTTTTCCTACCCGGGAAGAATCGAGCGGGGAGGCATCGGATGCCCGTATGAGCATTGGATGGTGAATGAGCTTCGGAGACGGGACGGAATTTTACCGCTGAGTCTGGTAGCAACGGAATGCTCCGGTGAGACAGAAGAACTTGTAGGACATATTATTTGCAGCAAGGCGGAGGTTCGGACAGAGAATGGCGTGATTCCGGTGTTAAATATGGGACCCATCAGTGTCTTGCCGGAGTGTCAGCGGCGCGGTGTGGGGAAAACCTTGATTTATGCGATGATAGAGAAAGCAAAAAAGCTTGATTACGGAGCAATTTTGTTTTTCGGGCGACCGGAGTATTATCCGCAGTTTGGATTTAAGGAGGCTGCCGAGTTTGGGGTGGCAGATGCGGAAGGATACAATTATCCTTCTTTTATGGGAATGGAATTGATACCGGGATATTTAAAGGAAGCTCGTGGCGGAAAGTTTTACGAATCGGATATTTATAATGATGAGTTGAACCGGGAGACAGTAAGAGCATTTGATGAGCAGTTTAGGAAGGGAGAATGAGATAATGGATTGCATTTTTTGTAAAATTATAAGCGGTGAGCGTCAGTGTAAGAAGGTATACGAGGATGAGCATACCTTGGTAATGATGGACAAGGCGGGAGATGCGGACGGGCATATGCTCGTGATGCCGAAAAAGCACGTAAATAACATTTTGGATACGGATATCGAAACGTTAAATCATCTTATGGCCACTGTAAAGAAGGTGTCCAATCATTGTGTGGACAATTGCGGTTATGAAGGAATTAATTTAATCGGAACCAACGGACCGGGCGCGGACCAGACCGTACCGCATTTTCATATGCACATCATTCCGAGGAAGAAGGACGACGGTATCGAAGCATGGCCGGAGTTCGGTGGAGCAAAGCATGATATGGAAGAGATTTTTGAGAAGATTAAGATGATGTAGGAGAGGGAGCATGAAAAGAAAACGTTTGGACAGAGATGCATGGGGATTTCAGTACTTCCCTTATTATCAGATGCGGGTGGAAACAGAGCATTTTAAGGGAATGGTAGCTTTGATTTGTATGACTTCCGGAGAGACGCGGTACTGGGAATGCCCAAAGGCCGGCAAGGTACAGGTGTGCGGAGAGGGGATGCGCTGGCTTCAGATGATTCCGGACGGTAGAGAACACATGGTGACGGCAAAGTATCTTCCGGACGGCCGGGTTTCTGTTTGGTATGCGGACATGTTGGATGCTGTGGAATATGACAGGGACGGTATTGCAGTGTATGTGGACAAGTATCTGGATGTCATTTTTACACCACAGGGAGATGTGTTGGTAGATGACAGAGACGAACTGGACGCTGCATATGCATCCGGAGAATTGTCCAAGGAGCAGTATGAAAGAGCTCTTGCGGAAGGGGAGGCTGTTTTAAGGGAATATTGTACGGACTTTGAACAAACGGAACGATACTCCAATGAAGTATTGGAAGAGGTAAAGCGGAGAATTGCCGAAGGTGCCCGTGATTATAAAAAGGTAGTGCGGGAAACTTTGGATGAAAAACGAAAAGAACGACCGAGTATGCGTCCTCTGTTTTGTGTGGATATGCTGGATTATGAGGAAGACTGGCCGCATTCTGCACGGCCGTCGGTGCGCGGTATCATTTGGAAAGAAGGCAAGCTTGCTATGGTACATAGCTTAAAGTACGGTTATTACAAGTTTCCGGGCGGAGGTATTGAAGGGGACGAAGCCCACGAAGCGACACTTATCCGCGAAGTGAAGGAAGAAACAGGCCTTAACGTAAAGCCGGAATCCATCAAGGAATACGGCTTTGTGTTACGCTTGCAGAAAAGTGACCACCTTGAAAATACAATCTTTGAACAGGAAAACTTCTATTACACCTGCGAAGTTTTTGAGGAGACAGGAGAACAGAAACTGGACGATTATGAGGCTGAAGAAGGTTTTACCTTGGAGTTTGTGACACCGGAAGAGGCCATTCGTACCAATCAGAATTGCCGGTGTACCGAGTGGGATAAGGCAATGGTAGAACGGGAGACGAGAGTGTTAAAGGGGTTGCGGGAGGAACTAAAATGGCAGTAGAGGAAACTAATAAAGTAGACGGGATAGCAGTCGAAGCACATATCGGATGAGAAGCGGAGGAATAAGGATGGGACTATTTGACAAGTTTAAGAAAAAGACAAAGACAGAAACTGAAGCTGTTCCGCTGTATTTGTATTCGGAACAGGAGTTGGATGAGTACGAGGCGTTTGTTCAGAAGAATTTTGGGCAATATAATCAGGTGATGCATGAGATTGTGTCTCCGGACATTCATTTAGATATTATTATGGTTCCGCCGACAGACGAAAATCCGTTTTACAAGATGGTTACGATGGGGATGGGTGCATTTAAAATGGATGTGCCGGAAGAATTGAAGGAGTATGAGTTGGAGTATGCGGAGTTAGTCCTGTATCTTCCGCCGGATTGGAAGGTGAATTCATCCGAGGAACGGGATTACTGGCCGTTACGTTATATGAAGGTTTTGGGACGGCTGCCGGTGAACGCCGATACGTGGCTTGGATTCGGGCATACGGTACATGGAGATGAGGAACGGCGTCCGTTTGCAGATAATACGAAATTCAATAATATTCTGTTGTTAAATGCATGCAATCTTGAACTACAGAGTTTAGAGTTACGTTTGAGCAGCGGAAAGAAGATAAATTTCTATCATATGTTTCCGTTATATCAGGAGGAGTTGGATTACAAGTTGGCAAATTCTCTGGATGATTTACTGGAGTTATTTGATGATGCGGACTTGTTTCCTGTGTTAAATATTCGCAGAAAGAATTACGCATTGGGGCGTGGAAACGGTTGTATTGTATCAAATCGAATCGTGAAAGAAAATTGGAACATCGGCTATTTGTATCGGGATGAACCGATGCAAGGAGTGCCTGACAGCGGATGGCGCTTTTTAAAGGGAGACGAAGATGAAACGTATATGTCTGAGGCAGGAAATCACAGTATATGTGCGCTGACAGAGCTTTGCAAAGATGACCCGGATTTGAAATCTTTACTTGATGCACCGATTGGGACCTGTTATATCAGAGTGGGAGAACATACTTTTATTGAGGATGACGGGCAGCATGAGATTTTTATGAGTCGGAGGGTGACAATGTAAAGCCCTCAGCTTTTTGATGAAATGTGCAGATAATCAGGAAAAAATGTTGTAAGAACAGGAGCTACAGTATGCAGATTAGAAATGCGCAAATAGAAGATTTACCGCAACTTCGAAGGATTTACGATGCGGCAAAGGCCTATATGGATGCTTCCGGAAATCCGAATCAATGGAAGGCAGGCTACCCTCCGGAAGAATTTTTGCGGCAGGATATAGAACTTGACCGGCTATATGTTTGCGAAGAAGACGGTGCGTTGCACGGAGTGTTCCTGTTTTCGGTGATGGAGGATCCTACCTATCATTACATTGACGGGGCGTGGTTAAACGACGAGCCTTACGGAGTGATTCACCGGATTGCAAGTGACGGCGCGAGGAAGAGAATTTTCCATACCGTGTTGGATTTTTGCAAGGAGAAAATGAAAGAGCAGTGTATCAAAAATCTCCGAATCGATACCCACGCAGACAATAAGACAATGCAGCATTTGGTAGAAAAAAACGGTTTCAAGCAGTGCGGTATCATTTATTTGGAAAACGGCAGCCCGCGGATTGCATATCAGTTGGAAACAGCGTGAAATACTAAGAAGGAAAGCACACCGAAAAAGTGTGCTTTTTGTATGTTTGATATTGTCTGAAAAAAGAATGTATGATATATTATTTTGTAATAAATTTGATGCTTGAAAATGAGTTGCGGAATGTAAATACAGGAGAAGCGGGGGATACGTATGAAGCATATTTTAATTGTAGATGACAATAAAACAAATTTAGTTATGGCAAAACAGGAGCTTTCCGGAGAGTATCTTGTGACGCCGGTGACATCCGGGGCGCAGGCACTGTTGTTTTTGGAGAAAAAGCATACAGATCTGATTTTGCTGGATATTACCATGCCGGAAATGGACGGGTGGGAGACAATGCAGCGAATTCGTGCCAATGAAGAATGGAGTCAGATACCGATTATTTTCCTGACGGCGGATTCGTCTCCGGAGACGGAAGCAAGATGTCTTACCGACGGCGCGGATGATTTTATTGCAAAACCTTTTGTGCCGCAGGTAATGCGAAGCAGAATCGCCAGGATTTTGGAACTGCATGATTTGCGTGAGGATTTGGCAACCAGACTGGATGAGAAGACAAAACAGTTGGAACTGTTGACTTTAAATGCGGTGATGGCGATTGCAAAGGCAATCGAAGCAAAAGACAGCTATACCAGCGGTCATTCGGACCGGGTGGCACAAGGAGCGGTGGCTATAGCGAAACGCCTTGGTTGGGAAGAGGACAAAATAACGAATTTGAAGTATGTTGCGTTGCTGCATGATATCGGAAAAATCGGAGTTCCGGATGCGGTGTTAAACAAACCGGGGAGGTTAGATGCGGAAGAAATGGACATTATCCGCAAGCATACGTCAAACGGCAGTGGGATTTTAAGCGAGATTCGTACTATCCCGAATTTGCAAAACGGAGCCTTGTATCATCATGAACGATATGACGGAACCGGATATCCGATGGGGTTGAGTGGTGAGAATATTCCGTTAGAGGCAAGAATCATCGCCATTGCCGATTCCTATGACGCTATGACCTCCGACAGGGCATACCGGAAAAGGTTGAGTGATGAGACGGTGCTTTCGGAACTGCATCGGGGCAGAGGAACGCAGTTTGATCCGGAATTATTGGATTTGTTTGTTACGATGTTGGAAGATGGGTTTACTCTGCAGTAGATAAACGAGGTGAGCATATGAAGAACGAAGTGCCAAAAAGTAACGTGATATACCGTTATCTGACCTGGTTCATTTTTGTGTTTTTTTCAGTATATATGATGATTGCATCTTTGATTTGCGATTGGGTGAAATGGGTCAATCTTTATGTGATAGTGATGATCGCTGTAGTGAGTTATTTTACCTGGAGTAAAAGGGTATCGGTAAAAGTACAGTCGTATGTTTTTGTGCTTGCCTCTATGTTAAATATTTTCGGCTACAGTGTGCTGGATGATAACTTTTATGCGTCTATGGTAGTGGTATGCTGTGTCGCTACATTGACGGCGGTTTATATGGATGCGAAATTAATGCTTTTATTGTTGCTTTTATCGACGGGGCAGGTCTATACACATATATTTGTCTTTCATACCGTGACGCTGGATACTTCACAGGATATTTTATCATTGGTGGTTCGTGTGCTTGCGACTTTGTTTGCACAGATTTTTTTGATTTACTTTGTGAATCATTTGGACGGAATAGAGCAGAATCTGAAGGCCAGTGTGGAAGAAGCAAGAAATGCGGAACGTTCCAAGGCGGACTTTTTGGCGAATATGTCTCACGAAATCCGTACGCCTATGAATGCGATTGTAGGAATGTGTGAATTGATTCTTAGGGAGGATATCAATGAGGAAGTACGGGAGAATTGTACCAATATCCAGCATTCCGGACGAAGTCTTCTCGGAATTATCAATGACATTCTGGATTTTTCTAAGTTAAATTCAGGAAAAACAGAGTTGGTGAACGAAACGTTTAACATCGGGTCGGTGATTAACGATGTTATGAATATGGCAAATACCCGAAAGGGTGATAAACGGATTGAGATTATCGCACGAATCGATCCGGATATTCCCAAGGGGTTAATCGGAGATGAGGTACGGATACGTCAGGTAATGATTAATCTGATGACCAATGCCATTAAGTTTACCAATGAAGGCTGTGTGGTGTTAAAGATTACCCAGAACCGGCATGAATACGGTATAAATCTAAATGTATCGGTTATGGATACCGGAATCGGCATTACCGAGGAGAATCTGGAAAAGCTGTTTACCAGCTTTCAACAGGTGGATACCAGAAAGAACAGAGCGGTTGAGGGAACCGGTCTCGGATTGGCAATCAGTAAGCAGTTGATTGCGCAAATGGGAGGCTTTGTGAATGTTTCCAGTACTTACGGAGAAGGTTCGGAATTTCGTTTTGTAGTTCCGCTTCGTGTTTCGGATGCGGAACCGTTTATCGGGATAAAGGAAGCCTATGAGCGTGCTGTTGCGATTTTTGTGGATATGCAAAAGTTTAAATATTGGAAGGTTGCGCAGGAATATCAAAAAATGATTCGTGAGCTGGCTGAAAAGTTCCGTACCGATATCCGGTTGTTCCATCAGATAACCGAGTTGTCGGAGGCATTGGAACGGGATACGTTTTCCCATTGCTTTGTGGGGAAAGAAGAGTATTTACAGTATGCGGAACAGATAGAAGGCCTATCGGAAAAGGTCAGGATGTTTGTGGTGCAGGAACGGAATGATGCCATTGCGCTTTCGGGGAATATAAAGAGTATTTATAAACCGTTTTATGCAATGTCGGTTGCTGCAGCATTGAACAATGAAAAGTATATCCTGAATCTGAGTGAGAGAAAGAATGTTGCCCGTTTTGTCGCACCGGAGGCAAGGGTTATGATTGTGGATGACAATTTGACTAATCTGAAGGTGGCGGAAGGATTGATGCGGCCGTATAACATGAAAATTACCACGGCACACAGCGGAAGAGAGGCTCTAGAATATTTGCGGAAAACAGAGTACGACATTGTGTTTATGGACCATATGATGCCGGAACTGGACGGAGTGGAAACTACAGCGCTGATTCGGGAAACAGAAGGCGAATATTACAGAAAACTTCCGATTATCGCACTGACGGCAAATGCGGTAAACGGTGCGCGGGAGATGTTTTTATCTTCCGGGTTCAACGATTTTATCGCAAAGCCGATTGAACTGTCTTATTTGGACAGAGTATTGAGGGCATGGTTGCCGGAGGGGAAAATGCAGTCTTTGTCCGTGGAGCAAAAGGAAGAAAACGTGGGAGAGATTACGGTGTCGGATGGATTCCGGGAAGTGATTCAGGAAGAGAAAGGACTTATGTATGCGGGAGGAAGTCGTTCCGTGTACCACGAAAATCTGTATACATATCTGAAAAACGGAGAGGAGTACCGTGCTTCCTTACAGCGGCGTTTTGAGGAAGAAGATTGGAATCAATACATTATTGAGATACATGCTGTAAAGAGTTCCTCCTTAAGCATAGGTGCGGTGGGACTGTCGGAACTTGCAAAGACGTTGGAATATGCCGGAAAGGACGGAAACTACGATGTAATTGTGTCAAAACAAAAGTCCGTGATGAATCTGTTCGAGCGGGTATTAAAGGAAATAAAATGGTATTTGCACTCCAACGGTTATGAAATGAGGGAGAAGGGAAAGGAAGTAATCAACGCGGAAGCATTAACGGAGATTACGGAGGAACGTTTGGCGGAATATGTGGAGCAGATTTTTGAGGCATGCGATAACTTTGACGGAGAAGGTGTTGTACTTATTACAAAATTATTGGCTTCTTATTCTTTCCGCGGTCTTGTTCTGGACACATATTTTACTCCGGTAGGACGTCTGGCGGAGGATTTTGAATACGGACAGGCTGCAGAGACCGCCAAAGAGGCATTTGCCCGTGTGAAGGAGGCGGAAGTATGAAAAAAATAGTCATAACCACGGATTGTGTAAGTGATATATCGGAAAAGATACGGAATAAGTATGATATTAAGGCGATTTATTTTTATATTGTAACGGAACACGGCTGGTTTAGGGATATGGATGAGATTACTTCCGGCAATATTATAGAGTAATTTGAACGGGGAGGGAGTCGCGTACAAACGAAAGCTCCGTTTCCGGAGGAATATCGTGAGTTTTTCGAGAAGGTGCTGGCAGAAGGAGATGAGTTGATTCACGTTTCGGTTACATCAGCTCTGAGTATGTCCTATCAAAATGCACTTGTTGCGGCAAATGAGTTCGGTGGAAGAGTCCACGTGTTTGATTCCGGTCACTTGTCTTCCGGAATGACTCACCTTGTGGTCAAGGCATCGGAATATGCCCGACAGGGGTTGGATGCAAAGGAGATTGTTGAAAAGCTGGAACGGATGAAGTGCCGGGTTTCTACGAGTTTTATTGCGGAAAACGCCAATTATCTCTATCGAACGGGGTTGGTAAGTAAGTTTGTGAAGGATATGTGCGAAATGCTGAAGATACATCCGGTATTGAGAATGAGAAAAGGTGTGATGCGTTTGAAATCTGTAAGAATAGGAAATTACGAGAAAGCGGTAATGCGTTATACCCGCGGACAGCTTCGACGGAGTTCGGCGATAGAGAAAGACCTCATCTTTATTACGCATGCGGGATGTAGCTTGAAATTGATTACAAAAGTTAAAAAAGAGGTGGCAAACCGGGGCAGCTTCAGAGATGTTCAGGTGACGGAAGCGTCCGCTACTATCACCAGCAATTGCGGAGCAAATACGATCGGAGTGTTGTTTGTCAGAAAGTAAAATGGTAATGTAAATTTTGTTAAAATATTTACAAAGTTTATTTAGGAGTGTTGAAAGTCACTGTTTATGCGGGATTTGCGATACTTTCCAGTAATTGTATGCAATCGGCGGTCGGTGTACAATTTTGTTGACAATGAAATAAAAAATAGATATAATAAAAACATATTAATATTTAGATGTGAAACAAAGGCTTGCGAAGTGAATCGTTAAGTCTTGTTTTACTGTCTGACACATTTTAATCTGATAAAGTATAAAAGAAAGGTAGTGGAACAATGGCTTTTTCGCTTCACGGGGTTCATGTTCCCCATAGAAAAAACACGCAGGATAAGCCGGTAGCCCGTATGGATGCACCGGGTACGGTGGTAATTCCGATGGTGATGCATATCGGTAAACCCGCCCGCCCGACAGTAAAGGTCGGAGATTTAGTAAAGGTCGGTACGAAGATTGGGGCGGCTGACGGTATGGTTTCGGCTCCGGTTCATTCCAGTGTATCCGGCAAGGTGGTTAAGCTTCAGGATTTTCTGTTGTCAAACGGTGCAAAGGCGCCGGCTGTAGTGATTGAGTCCGACGGAGAGATGACGGTTGATGAGAGTGTGAAGGCTCCGGTGGTGGATTCTAAGGAAAGTCTGATGGCGGCACTGACAGAGAGCGGTATTGTGGGCCTCGGCGGTGCGGGATTTCCGACCCATGTAAAGTTTAATGTAGATCCGGCCCGGATTGAGTATCTTGTAATCAACGGAGCAGAATGCGAACCGTATGTAACCAGCGATACCGTAACCATGGTAGAGCGAGGCGCGGATATGGCCTATGCCCTTCGGGTATTAAGCAAGTATCTCGGAATTAAGAATGTGATTATCGGCATCGAGTCCAATAAGAAGACAGCAATTGCTTCCATGAAGAAGCTTTCGGAAGAGGTAAAGGATGCCTGTACGTTACAGGTAAAGGTATTGCCGGCGGTGTATCCGCAGGGCGGTGAGAAGGTTCTCATTTACCATACTACGGGGAAGACGGTTCCGTTAGGAAAGCTTCCGATTGATGTGGGCTGTATTGTGATTAACTGTACGACCCTTGCCACCATCGGTTCTTATTTACAGACCGGTATGCCGCTTACGGAAAAGTGCGTGACCGTTGACGGCGGTGCGGTAAAGAATCCGCAGAATGTACTGGCTCCCATCGGCACTTCCATGGCAGAGATGTTCGCGTTTTGCGGAGGTTTGACCGTAGAGCCGGCAAAGCTGATTTACGGCGGTCCGATGATGGGACTTACGGTGCCGGATGATTCCGCACCGGTCATTAAGAACACCAATGCGATTCTGGCACTGACGGAGAAGGAAGCGCGTCTTCCGAAGACCACGGCCTGCATTCGTTGCGGTGCATGTACCAATACCTGTCCGTTCGGTCTGGCTCCGGCAGCCATTTCCAAAGCGCTTGAGAACAAGAATGCGGAGCTTCTGGAGGAGCTTTCCGTAAATGCATGTATGGAATGCGGCTGTTGCAGTTTTGTCTGTCCGGCAAATCGTCCGCTGGTACAGAATAATAAGCTGGCAAAAGCATTTTTAAGAGAAGAAAAAGCAAAGGAGGAAGCAAAAGCATGAGTAACAAATTAAAGCTCTCTGTTTCTCCTCATATACACAGCGGTCAGTCTACCGCGGGGATTATGCGTGATGTGCTGATTTCATTGCTTCCGGCTACCATTGCCGGCACGGTGATTTTCGGACTTCGTTCTCTTCTGGTGGTAGTGGTTTGTATTGCCGCTTGTGTGGGATTTGAAGCATTGTTTAATTTCATCATTAAGAAGGATCAGACCATCGGCGATTTTAGTGCCGCTGTAACAGGTCTGCTTCTTGCACTGAACCTGCCGGCGAACATTCCGCTGTGGCAGTGCGTTATCGGGGCATTGTTTGCCATTGTAGTGGTAAAGTGTTTGTTCGGCGGTATCGGATGCAATCCGGTGAATCCGGCCATTACTGCTCGTGTATTTATGTTAATTGCATTCGGTTCCATGACGGTGCAGGCATTTCCGACGGTAGTGGATACCGTATCGAGTGCCACACCGCTGAGTCTTGGTGAAGGCGCAAAAATGCCGTCTCTGCTTGATTTGTTTCTGGGATTAAACGGCGGTGCCATCGGTGAGACCTGTGTGTTGGCGCTGATTCTTGGTTTTGTTTATTTGCTGGTGCGCCGTGTCATTACCTGGCACGTTCCGGTGGCTTATATCGGTACCGTGTTTGTATGCTCCTTCTTTATGGAGGGCATGGACTTTACAAGTGCCCTGGCAATGATTCTTTCCGGCGGTTTGTTCATTGGTGCGATTTTTATGGCAACGGACTATGTGACCTCTCCGGCTACCGCAGCGGGCAAGTTAATTTTCGGTCTGGGTGCGGGTCTCATTACCTTTGTGATTCGTTACTTCGGCGTATATCCGGAGGGCGTATCTTTTGCTATCCTGTTTATGAATATTCTGACGCCTTACATTGATTCCTGGACAAGGCACAAAGTCTTTGGAGTGGGAGGTAAGAAAGCATGAAAAAGTCTTTAAATGTAAAGAGTATCGTGGTGCTGACGGCGATTTGCGGGGTGATTTCTCTTTTACTTGCCGCAACCAATGCGCTCACGGCCCCGATTATTGAAAAAAACCAGGCTGCTGCCGCAAATGAAGCACTCCTGGTCGTAATGCCAAACGGCACGGATTTTGAAAAGATGGACCTTTCCTCTTTTGAACTTCCGTCTACCGTGACCGAGGCTTATAAGGAAGCCGGCGGCGGTCATGTGGTAAAGCTTACCACCACGGGTTACGGTTCCGGTTTTGTAATTATGTGCGGTGTGAGTGCCGACGGTACGGTCAGCGGAGCGGTTTGTCTGTCCTCCAACGAGACCTTAGGTCATGAAAAGACCTTCGGTGAGAACTTTACCGGAAAGAACAGCGAAGAAGTAGAAGCTGTAGATGTAATCTCCGGTGCCACCAAGACCACCGCGGCTTATCGTAGTGCGGTAAAGGATGCGATTAACGCAGCAACGATTCTTTCCGGCGGTTCCGTAGATATCCGCAGCGAGGAAGAGATTCTTATGGATAATCTGACCGCGGCACTTCCTGCAGGGGAAGGTAAGTTTACCAAACTGTTCCTGACCGAAGTGATTGAGGGTATCGATGCGGTATATACCGCAGATAACGGCAAGGGTGCTGTGTGTGTCATCGGAGAGCAGTTTATCGGTGTGGATGAATCCGGTGCGGTAGTATCCGGTGCAGAAGGTGATGCAGCGGCAAATGTTTCCGCACAGATGGCGATTATAAGTGCTTCCGAAGAGACGGAACTTGATTTGAGTGCATATGCCGAATTACCGTCCGCACTTGTATCCGCAACGAAGACGGCTACCGGAAATTATGTGCTTAACATGAAGGGTGCCGGTTACGGCATCAACGGCGGAGACGATTATCATCCGGCGTCCGGAGAGTATATTTATATCAAGGTTTCCATGACCAAGGACGGTAAGATTATTGACTGTCTCACGGTTTCCCAGGCAGAGACCCCGAATATCGGTGATGCTTGTGAGAACGAGGCGTTCTACAGTCAGTTCGTAGGAAAGACCGAGGCGGATTATGAAGCGGTTGACGGTATTTCGGGAGCAACCCTTACCACCAACGGTTATAAGAAAGCAATTTTACGTGCGTTTGAATCCGTAAAGATTTTTGAAGGAGGTGCCGGTAATGAAGAATAACAGTAATATGTCCGTATTGCTGAAGGGCATTTTAAAAGAGAATCCGGTACTGGTATTGATTCTCGGAACCTGTCCGACCCTTGCAACGACTAATAACGTAGCCGGAGCCTTCGGTATGGGAATTGCGGCAATGGTAGTACTTGTGTGCTCCAATATGCTGATTTCCTTACTTCGTAAGGTGATTCCGGACAGTGTACGAATTCCATGTTATATTGTAATTATTGCGGGATTTGTTACCATTGTACAGATGTTTGTACAAGCGTACTTCCCGGAGCTTTATGAGATGCTGGGTGTGTATCTGGCACTGATTACCGTAAACTGTATTATTCTCGGTCGTTCGGAGATGTTTGCAAGTAAGAATAACGTGCTTCGATCCGCACTTGACGGTATCGGCATGGGAATCGGTTTTACCATTGCACTTTGCGCCATGGCATTTATCCGTGAAGTATTCGGTAATGCCAGCTTTGCGGGAATCCCGATTCCGTTCCTTGAGCCATACAAGATTGCGTTCTTAGTAAAGGCACCGGGCGGTATGCTGGTATACGGTTTACTCATTGCGCTTGTGTATAAGATTACTTCCGGTAAGGCACCGCTTAAGACGGAATTCTCCTGTGCGGGATGTCCGTCCGCAGGCAGCTGTCACACCGGTGCATGTATGAAGAAAGGAGAGGAGCAGTAATGGAAGTATTTAAGACACTAATCATCATTTTACTTTCTTCGGTATTGGTAAATAACTACGTGCTCAGCCGCTTTTTGGGAATTTGTCCGTTCCTTGGCGTTTCCAAAAAGTTAAATCAGGCAGTGGGTATGGGTATCTCGGTTACCGCGGTTATGCTGTTGGCGACTGCCGTAACCTGGCCGATTCAATATTTGCTGTTGGATAAGTTAGGTCTCGGCTATATGCAGAATATCATCTTTATCCTTGTAATTGCATCTTTGGTACAGATTCTGGAGCTTATTTTAAAGCGTTTTTCTCCGGCTTTGCACAAGGGTCTGGGTGTGTATCTTCCGCTTATTACCACCAACTGTGCGGTTCTGGGTGTAGCGATCAATAACATCAATGACGGCTACAATTTTTTAGAGTCTATGGTAAGCTCTTTGGGATGCGGTCTCGGATTTTTACTTGCAATGGTATTGTTCTCCGGGCTTCGTTCCCGCATCGATGAGAGCCGTGTACCGGCACCGTTTCGCGGACTTGCCGTTACTTTAATCGCTGCTTCCTTCATTTCGCTGGCTTTCATGGGCTTTGCGGGTGTTGTGGATGCGCTGTTCGCATAAAGGAGGTAACGTGTTATTATGGATATTTTAATTGCATTTTTAGTGGTAGGTGTCATCGGTTTGCTTGCCGGTTTACTCATTGCGGTAATGTCCCGTTTCTTCGGTGTGGAAGAGGATCAGACGGTAAAGGCGGTTCGTGCCTGTCTTCCGGGTGTTAATTGCGGTGCCTGCGGATATAAGGGATGTGACGACTATGCGGTGGCGGTAGCAGAAGGAAAGGCAAAGCCGAATCTTTGTGTACCGGGTGCGGAGTCAACCGCAGAAGAGTTGGGAGCCTTACTCGGTATCGAAGTAGAGCCGCCGAAGGATGTGGTTGCGTTTGTTCACTGTAACGGAAACTGTGAAGCTACGGCAACGAAGACGGACTATGTGGGAGTGACCAGTTGTAAAGCTGCGGCTATGCTCTATGGCGGTCCGGAGACCTGTAGTTACGGTTGTATGGGTCTTGGTGACTGTGCGGCTGCTTGTCCGGCCAACGCCATTTGTATGAAGGACGGCATTGCTCATGTGGATACCAGTCGTTGTCTCGGTTGCGGTCTTTGCGAGAGCATTTGTCCGAAGAAGGTCATCTCCATGGTGCCGCAGGAGACGGTTGTAGTTGTGATGTGTAACAGTAAGGATAAGGGCGCGGATGCACGTAAGGCATGTAAGAATGCATGTATCGGTTGTATGAAGTGTGTAAAGACCTGTCCTCACGAGGCAATTACCGTAACGAATAATTTGGCAAAAATCGATTATACTAAGTGTGTCGGATGCGGAGCATGTGCCGCAAGCTGTCCGACCGGTAGCTTAAAGCAGGTATTCTTCCCGGATTTGTCCGAGGAGTACGAGGATTTCAAGGTAGAAGAATGATGAATCAAGAAGTAAAATCTACGCCCACCGCGAAAAACGGTGGGCGACTGTTTCGTAATGATGTAATATTTATTGCAGCCTTGTTGGTGGTTGTATCTCTATGCGGCCTTTGCTTTTATCTTTTTCGAGGGGAAGGAGATAAAGTAGTAGTGACGGTGGACGGAACGGAGTACGGGACTTATTCCCTGGCGGAAGATGTTAGGGTGGAAATACGTACGGGAGAAGCAGGTGAGGAATTGAATGTACTGGTAATAAAGGACGGACAGGCTTACGTGGAGACGGCCACCTGCCCTGACGGTATCTGTGCCGGTCATAAGCCGATTTCTCGCGAAGGGGAAAGTATTGTCTGCCTGCCTCATAAGGTTGTGATTACGGTTTATACTACGGAAGAGAAAGATGCGCCTGACATTGTTGTGTAAAGGAGTGTTGCTATGAGACCTACGACGAAAAAGCTGGCTGTACTTGGACTGTGTACCGCAGTGGCACTGATTCTGGCTTATGTGGAGTCTATGCTTCCGCCGCTGTTCCATGCGGTTCCCGGAATTAAAATCGGTCTTCCGAATATTATAATCGTGTTTGTATTGTACCGGTTCGGGCTCCGTGAGGCAGCAGCGGTATCCCTGATTCGTATGCTGGCGGTTTCCTTTCTGTTCGGGAATATGATGGCACTTGTCTATAGTCTTGCGGGAGCTTTCTTAAGTATGGCGGTTATGGCAGTTTTTAAGAAGTTGAATTTTTTATCTGTGGTAGGCGTCAGTGTGGCAGGAGGAGTGTTTCATAACGTAGGTCAGATTTTGACGGCTATGCTGTTGCTTGGAACAGCCGAACTTGGATATTATTTGATTGTACTTGCAATTACAGGTACGGTTTCCGGTATTTTCGTAGGACTGTGTGGTGCGATTATTGTGAAACGAATCCCTAAGAAATTGATATAAATTGGTATTGACAAAGTTTATATTATGGCGCATAATGAGGTTGACAATAAATTAACAATCACACAACAAGGAGGAGTTTTTTATGAAAATGAAAAAGTTACTTTGTGTATCCCTTAGTGTTCTTATGGTTGTTTCCATGATAGGTTGTAAGAAGGAGGCCGAGACCTTAAAGTTCGGTATGGGCGTAGTGACCGAGGTTTCCAAGGCAAGCAGTGCAGAGGCGGATGCCAACGGTCAAGGCAAGGCAACCACAAATGTGGCGGTTGTTACCGTGGATGCGGCTGGTAAGATCGTTGCATGTCAGCTTGATACCGCAGATGCTACCGTAGCATATACCGGTGACGGCAAGGCGGTGGCAAACGAGTCCTTTGCTACCAAGTATGAGCTGGGCGACGCTTACAATATGGTTGCTTACGGCGGTGCGGTAAAAGAGTGGTATGAGCAGGCAGATGCGTTTGAAAGCGTAGTTTGCGGCAAGACCCTCGATGAAGTTAAGGCTTTGGTTGCCGGGGAAGGTAAAGGTACCGAAGAGGTAATTAACGCAGGTTGTACGATTACTGTTGCCGAGTTTGTTCAGGCAATTGAAAAGGCATACAATAATGCGGTGGCTTCCGATGTTACCGCAGAGCATACTTTAAAGTTAGGTGCGTTCACCGAGCAGTCCTGTAAGGATGCGACCGAGGAGAAGGACGGTTCCAATCAGTTAGAGACCACGTTCCTTGCGGTTGCGGTAGATGCAGAGGGCAAGGTTGTGGCAGCAAGCAGTGATTGTGTACAGGTGAAGTTCACCTTTGATGCAACCGGTGCTTCCACCTATGATTTGACTAAGGCTGTTTCTTCTAAAAAGGAGGCAGGTACCAACTACGGCATGAGTGCATACGGTACCGATTTAAACGGTGACGGTGTTGTGAAGGAATGGTTCGAGCAGGCTGCGGCTTTCGATGCGGCATGTGTCGGCAAGACTGTTGCTGAGGTTGAAGCGCTTGCAGGTGCTGACGGCTACGGTACTGCTGATTTACAGACTGCAGGTTGTACCATGGCAGTGAGTGGTTTTGCAAAGGCTGCATCTAAGTTGAAGTAAGAGACAAAAGAGTGTACGGGGGAGGCTTGCCTCCCCTTTTGTATTTGTGAAAACGGTACGGTAGTTTGTGGTTGCTGTGTCGTTTTTTTGTTGTTTTGATTAAGGTTAAAAAAGTATTGACTTTTTTGAAATAGTTATATATACTAATTATTAAAGTTAGCTACTGCTAACTTTTTTATAAAAACAAACGGTTAGCAAACACTAACTTGCAAAGGAAATACGGAGGTGACATTATGAGCGTTGCAATTATCGGAGGAAATGAGTGTATGATACGAAGATATGCGGAGTTATGTAGTGATTATAAATGTAAAGTGAAAGTGTATCCTAAGATGACAAGCAGTTTGAAAAATATGGGTTCACCGGATTTGTTGGTACTGTTTACCAATACTGTATCACACAAGATGGTTCATTGTGCCTTGGGAAAGGCCGGTGTACATACAAAGATTGCCCGGTCTCACAGTAGTTCCATCGAAGCTTTGAAGAAGATTCTTGAGGAACATACGGTATAAGGAGGGATTGATTTTGTCAGAGGAGTTATTGATTCGGCATTGTTCACCGACACTTGCGGGATTGAAAACCGGCAACTTATTTAACGGTGAATTTTGTAATGAAGGAGAGATGAAAGCGTGCATTCGGTGCTGGAACAGGGTGCTGACAAAGAAGGGGGTGCGTGCTGTTCCGTTACAATATCGGGATGGGCGCGCGTTGATTTATGTGTATCGCCCGGAGCGATTGCGTATGGATTTTAACCATGGCATATCAGAGCAATTGTTACGTGAACGAGGCTATTGTAAAGAAAAGCCGGGAAGCTGTGTGGTTCATTTGATAAAACGGTTACAGAGATACGAGCAATTTCCTCATGAGATAGGATTGTTTTTAGGGTATCCGCCGGAGGATGTCAGTGGCTTTATAGCGAACAAGGGGCATGGTTATAAGTGGGTCGGAGGCTGGAAGGTATACGGAGATGCAGAGGCGGCGAAAAAGAACTGTGCGAGGTATAAGAAGTGTACGAACGTATACCAAAGTATGTTTGCAAAAGGGAAAACGTTAGGACAGCTTACCGTGGATGTGGGCAGTGGACAGGTATTACGGGAGATTGTAGAAAATTAGCATTACATGTAGAAGGC
>JAFTPY010000248.1 GCA_017463035.1 Lachnospiraceae bacterium | reverse complement strand
TTATTTGAAGGGTTACACGAAGAACAGATTAGTGATACGGACAGTCGTATTGTATTTCATATTAAGCCGGCTCTTGCGCCGATAAAACGGAATATACTCCCGTTTATTAAAAAGAAGCATGCGGAGAAAGCGAAAGAATTATACCGGATGCTTGCAAAATATTGTATGGTGCAGTATGAAGAGTCCGGAAGTATCGGAAGGAGATATCGCCGAGGTGATGCAATCGGTATTCCGTATGCGATTACAGTGGATGATACTACGCTGGAACAAGGAACTGTAACCGTTAGAAACAGAGATACGATGGAGCAGAGTGTGATTTCGGTAAGTGAGTTGATGGGTTTTCTGGCAGAAAAGGATTTGCTGTAAATTTTGTTTTGTGAATTCAAGAAAAGAGGGTGCAAAACATTAGTGAATTTGGTAGAATATAGATGAGAACAGATATATACATAACGGAGGAAAGTTATGCGGATTTTTATATCTTATGCATCGGTACAAAAGGAAGCGGCGGAACGGGTATGCAGCTTTTTGGAGGCGGGTGGAAAACGGTGCTGGATTGCACCCCGGGATATTCCGGCAGGAAGTAATTATGGTGAGGAGATTCTTAGGGGAATCGAGAACAGTGATGCCCTTGTTCTGGTCTTTGATGCTGCAGCCAACGAGTCCCAGCATGTGCTCAGAGAGGTAGAACGGGCTGTCAGCAAGAAGTTACCGATTGTGGTACTTCGTTTGGATGATACGGAACCGTCAAAGGCCATGGAATACTTTTTGTTGTCCATTCAGTGGCTGGATGCCAAAGGGATGACGGAACGGTCTTTCGGAGAATTGGAAAAGGCGTTGGAACGACAGCTTGAAAATAAGGAAGAAACCGTCATGCCGGAGGGAATTAATCCTCATGTGAAGATATCTCTGAAAAAGCGTTTGGGGATTTTGTTGGCGGTGATGGTGATACTGGCGGTGATGATTGGTCTCGGTACGGTGCAAAAAAAGCGGAACGAAGAACGGAACGGGACACCTACTAGTGCTGTGGAACAGCCGGAGGAAGAAAAAACGGTGTTCTTTACGGTAGGAGATTATGTGTCTTTCGGCAGTTATCTGCCGGGAGGAGAGGCGGCAAAGGACGGGAACGGGGCGATCGAATGGCAGGTGGCGGAAGTCGGCTCTCAAGGAACGCTTCTGGTGGCTACCAGAATTCTGGCCATACGTCCTTTTGACTGCGCGGAAAGCGGATACTTTGACCGGGGCAGCGACGGAACGGTTTATGACAGAAGTAAGAAGGATACCTATACGGAAGAACAGATGCGGGAGTTTCGCGGAAGCAATGATTGGGAGACGTCAGACTTGCGTGTATGGTTAAATACAAGCGGAGTTGTACGGTATCAGGGAAAGGCTCCGCAAAATGCTGCTACGGATGAGAATGGGAATGCCTATGGTACGGAAGCCGGATTTTTGACGGACTTTACGAAGGAGGAGGCTTTGTTAATCGAGCAGTCCGGAAACGGTGTGTTTTTGCTGACGAAGGAGCAGGTGGAGAAATATGCGAAAGAAGGGGCACTGAATCCTTCTACCACACCGACGGAGGCGGCGATAGCGGCGGACGAGACCAATTGGTATTTAAGCTATAAGGATGCCGGAGCAACGGATTATATTTGGGCAACAGCTTCGGCTGTTGAGGAAAGCACCTGTGAGATTTATTATGTGGAAAGCTCTTTGTCGGAGGAAACCTTCGGAACAAAGTATGCGGCAGCGGCAGGATACGGAATTCGCCCGGCAATCTGCATTTTCCCGGGAGAGGGAAAATGGGAAGGCGACGGCAGCAGACAGAATCCGTATCGGATGATACAGTAGGAAAGTTTTGGGGCTGTGCGATTATGCACAGCCCCGTTTTGTATTGTAGTCATTTGCGGAGTATAAAAAGATTAGAATTACGGGATAAGAATTCCTTCCTCTTTCAGTAATTCTATGAAGTTTGCAAGTTCCATGCTTCCTAAATCTCCCTCGTCTCTTTTGCGGACGGCTACGTTGCCGCTTTCTTCTTCCTTTTCACCCACAACAAGAATATACGGAACGCGGTCTTCTCTGGCTTCCCGGATTTTGTAGCCGATTTTTTCGGCACGCTCGTCGATTTCGCAGCGCAGACCTTCCTGCTTTAGGGAAGCCTCGACTTGTTTTGCGTAGTCGATGTATTTGTCGGAAATCGGCAGGATTTTTACCTGTACCGGGGACAGCCACAGCGGGAATTTTCCGGCGAAGTGTTCAATCAGGACGCCCATAAACCGCTCCAGAGAACCGAAGACTACCCGGTGAATCATAATCGGGCGGTGTTTTTCGCCATCGGCACCGATGTATTCCGCTTCAAAACGTTGCGGAAGCTGGAAGTCCAGCTGAATCGTGCCGCACTGCCACGTTCTGCCGATGGAATCCTCTAAGTGAAAGTCAATCTTCGGACCGTAAAAGGCACCGTCTCCTTCGTTGATGACATACGGGAGCTTTAAATCATCCAACGCGTTCTTTAAACCGTTCGTAGCCAGTTCCCAATCCTCGTCGCTGCCGATGGAGTTTTCCGGCCGCGTGGATAATTCCACGTGATAGGAAAAACCGAACTGCGTATAGAATTCGTCAATGAGACGGGCAACTCCTTTGATTTCGTCGGAAATCTGGTCCGGCGTCATAAAGATATGGGCGTCGTCCTGGGTTGCACAACGTACCCGCATCAGACCGTGGAGCGTACCGGATTTTTCATTACGGTGGATGATGCCAAGCTCGCCCATACGCATCGGAAGGTCGCGGTAGGAACGGGGCTCCATCTTATATACCAGCATGCCGCCCGGACAGTTCATCGGCTTAATGGCAAAATCCTTATCATCCACTACCGTCGTGTACATGTTCTCACGGTAATGCTCCCAGTGTCCCGACGTTTCCCAAAGGGAGCGGTGGAGCATAATCGGCGTGGAGATTTCCAGATAGTTTTCCCGTCTGTGGATTTTTCTCCAGTAGTCGATGAGGAGATTCTTTAAAATCATGCCCTTCGGCAGGAAAAACGGAAGTCCCGGACCTTCCTCCATCAGAGCGAATAATCCCAGTTCCTTGCCCAGTTTTCTGTGGTCTCTCTTTCTGGCTTCCTCCATACGGAGCAAATAAGCATCCAGAAGCTCCTTGTTCGGGAATGCCGTGCCGTAAATACGCGTCAGCATCTTGTTTTTCTCATCGCCCCGCCAGTAAGCACCGGCCACGGACAGGAGTTTCACTGCCTTTACGGCACTGGTATAGCAGACATGGGGGCCCGCGCAAAGCTCCACATAGTCGCCCTGCTGATAAAACTGCAATACCGCATCCTCCGGCAGGTCGTTGATGAGTTCGATTTTGTAAGGCTCGTTTTTCTCTGCCATAAGCGTTAAGGCTTCTTTGCGGGAGAGAATAAAGTGGCGTAACTGGAGGTTTTCTTTTGCGATTTTCTTCATTTCTGCTTCGATTTCTTCGAAATGTTCGGACGAAAATTCAAAGTCGAATTCGAAATCATAGTAGAATCCGTCGGCGATGGCCGGACCGATGGCACATTTTGCCGATGGATAGAGGCGTTTTACCGCCTGGGCTAAGATGTGAGCTGCCGTGTGGCGCAGTGCCTGAGCACCGAGTTCGCTGTCGAAGTTCTGTTCTTGGATGTTACCGTGTTTGTCGTAGATTTTCATATGCATCTTCCTTTCTGTGATAACCACGCGGGACGCCCATTCTTATCAGCGGACTTATGGCAAGATACGACTTTTGTCAAAGAATACATAGTTTTGTGCAAGTCGCAACGCTCCGTCAAACTTCCTGTAAGAACGACTAGGATGCCCGAGCCGTCTCGCGGTTCGGGTTCCGGTGGTTATTCTAAAAAATAGTGAATGGTTCGATTAACATAAGAAAAGCACCTCTAAAAGATACAGATATTGTATCTTTTAAGGGTGCTCTATGCACGGTTCCACCTTAATTTTTCACTTCGGATTCTATCAAATCCTAACCTTTAACGCAGGTGTACGGCAACGCTTACTCTCCTTTCGGCATTGCAGCTCTAGAATGGTTTTCGCGCGGGGTCTACATAAGCATCTTCCACCAAATGATGCTCTCTCTGGATGCGGTGTCCGCGTTACTCTTTTCCGTTAACGCTTTTCCTATGTTAATTGGGCTCATTGTAGCACGACTGTTTTTGCTTGTCAAGGTGTTTTGAAAATTGTATTCAAAAAGTCAAGAGAAAATGATGCGAGGTTGTCACCGGATTAAAACAGCGACGACAGTACCTCGTAGTTTGTTCCGTAGAAAATGTCCTCCCGGCCGGAAATGTATTTGAAAAATTCTTCCATCCTATCCCAGTTGTTATCAACGTCGAATTCGTAGCTGTGGCCCCAGACGTAGAAAAGCTGCGGAGTGTCGGTCTTTAGCTCTGCGAATTGCTTTGCCAGTTCCATGAGATTCTCTGCACGGTGATGGCAGGTGGCCGGAAGCTGCAGTAAATCCGCCGGCAAATCAAAAGCATTGGTGGAGTGGACGGTACGGGCATAGTGAAGACCGGCTTTTTTAACGAGGGCACGGACTTCTTCGTTATGGGTGCCGTAAGGATAGGCCATTCCGGTGACCTTTGTGCCGAAGAATGTCTCCAGATTTGTTTTGTCTACCGTCAGCTCGTTGGTAACGGTTTCTGCGTCAAGCTTGGTTAAATCCGGATGGGTCAGGGTGTGTACCGCGATTTCGTGACCGGCATAGAGCTCCCTAAGGCCGGACATGTTCATACGGGTAATTCGTGTGTTGTTCTGTCCGATCCAGGTGCTGGCACCGGTCTGGATGCCGCTGTTTAAGTTAAAGGTGCATTTCAGTCCGTAACGATTCAAAAGTTCCACGAAACGGATGTCCTGGGAGATTCCGTCGTCGTAGCTTAAAGTAAATGCTTTCATTTTATTGTTCCACATAAGTATTACCTCCGCTGTTGTTTGTTGATTGGAGGGAAAGAGGATTTCCATCCGCACATCTACTTCCAAGGTAGCGCAAAGCAGGGAAAAAGTCAATGTCTGTCGGTAAATTTTCCGTACCATTTCAGCGCCTCCTGCCGGTATTGCTCCGCTACCTGCATCAGCTCGTTGTATTGGGTCTTTGCACGCTCTAAAAGGAGGGAAGTTTGTTCCAGTTCCTGCGCGGTTTTGAAACGTTTTTGTTCGCATTCTGCCAATTGTGCTTCGGTGGATTGTAGTGTGTAAGAGGTTTTGGAGAGTAGGGTGTTTGCTCGTTCCGCTTCGGAAGAGAGTTCGAGAAGTTTTGCTTCGGCAAGCTGCATCTTCTGCTCCTTCTCCGTCAAAAGGTTTTGCTGTTGTTCGGAAAGGTGGATTGCCTGCATCAGCCCTTGTTCTAATTGTTTTTTTTCGCATTCCCACGGTAGGCGCAGCCCGGAAAGAAGCTCCGATTCGGTGCAAAGAGCTTCAAAGGAATCGGCAAGAGAGTACCGATAGGAGACAGTGGTTTTGCCTGCGGTCAGGAAAAGGTATAAATACCGGTCCGTGGTCTGAAGGGAAAGGGTAGGCAGTTTGGGGAAGGCGGTTTGGAATGCTTCAGGAAGAGCCGGCTCCGAGCCGGAAAGAGGCACTCGCAACTTTAAACGGTAGGAGCCGTGTTCCTCTTCAAAGTAAAATAATAACAGAGTGTTACCTAACGGAACAAGCTGCGGTGCTCGATAAGTAACAGCGTCGGTGCTGTCTGAACGAAACAGGAGTGTGGATTCATGGAGGCGGCGAAGCAATAAAGAGTTTTCTTTATTGATGTAAACATAATACAGGGAGTCGTTGTAAATGCATCCGGAGAATCCGTTTTTGTAGCCGGAACACAAAAGAAACGGATGTCCGAATCTCTCGTTGCGTACAGGATGCAAAAACAGCCCGCTATCGGAGGCGGACAGAAGCAGAGGAGTGTTTGCATCGCAGAAGGAAAACAGTTCCATAATATTTACCGCTTTTTTATTATGGCTATGGTCACAAACGATAAAATAGAACGTATGATATAGAAAAAAGTAAAGGATGTGTGTTATGGCAAAATGTAAATGTATGAGTCGTTCGCGAATTGTCAGCAATACCGTACAACGGTTATATGCGGGCTGCACGGATATCTGTGCGAATCCGGTATGCGGAGACCCTTCGGTATTAAGTTTGTTTGCACCGCTTATTTATGATGAAATCGGTATTAACCTTTGCGCTACCTTTGATTTGGGTGTGGATATCGCAACCGAATATCCTACCGTAACAAGTGCATCGATTAAGGTGATTGATGCAACCTACACTTTGGGAGAAGAGGGAGTGCAGGTGGAGACTCTGACCGGACGACCGAATTGTTATGTGGTAACACTGTCGGAAATTACCGTGTTATTTGCAATGGATTTGTTTGATCCGGCAGGAAGACTGGTGGATACCATTTTCCCGACGGCGGTGTATTTGCCGGCGAATACGGAGGCTCCGACCTTTGATGAGGACACCAACCCGTCTTCCGTAGAGCTTGAGTTGTTTGCACCGTATGGATTTTCCTACGATACCACGGGAGCGGAACCGACCCCGGTGGTGAATTTTATCGGATTCAGTCAGGATACGAACTTTGTCCGGCAGGGCATTAACCTTTACGGTATTGCAAAGCTGTTGGATTTCAGTACCGATGACAGTACCGCAACCGTAGGTCTTACACTGATTTTACAGAGTTTGTATTTTGCGGGCTATCGTGTGGAAAGTGCAGGAAAAATCGATGTGCCGAAGGGAAGTATTCTGGCACCGGAGAATTCCGATTGTATGCGTTTTGTGGCAGGAGATTTGCTGAATCTGGCCATTAAGCCGTTGGATTTGGGTGAGCTACCGACACAGGACGGATGCGGATGTAACTGTGGTTGCGGTAATATGGCGCAGAATAACGATTGCACGAGGATTGTTACGGATGATACGGTGGCATTCCCGACAGTACCGGTAGTGCCTCCGGCAGAGTAGGAATGCCGGTGTTTCTTAATTTTTTAAAAAATCGGCATAGTGGATTGCATTTGAAAAAAATGTGTGTTACACTAAGAAATTAGTGCAAAGTGCGGATTCGGGCATCGGGATTGCGGATGCCCGGATTTCACTGCTTTATAAGAATCTTTTGTAAAGTGAGCACGTCAAATTTGAAGGAGGCATCGCTATGTTTGGTATGCTTAAAAAGTTGATGGGGTGTGTCAGGGAGTATAAGAAAGTCTCCAAACTGACACCAATCCTTATGATCGGCGAGGTAGTGATGGAATGTCTGATTCCTTTTGTTATCGCAAAGCTGGTGGGACAGATAGAAGCAGGATGTGAATTTACGGTGATTGTAAAGTACGGTTTGATTTTGTTTGCCATGGCCTGTGTTTCTATGTTTTTCGGAGGCTTGGCAGGTATGACCGGTTCCAAGGCATCCTGTGGTTTTGCAAGGAATTTGCGTCATGATTTGTATTATCGGATTCAGGAGTATTCCTTTGAGAATATCGATAAGTTCTCCGCATCTTCCCTGGTAACCCGTCTTACCACGGATGTTGCCAATGTGCAGATGTCCTTTATGATGTTGATTCGGATTGCTATCCGCAGCCCGCTGATGTTTATTTTTGCTATTGTGATGGCTTTTATTATGGGCGGAAAGATGGCATTGATGTTTGTGGTCGTGGTACCGATTCTGGGCTTTGGCTTATTTACGGTGGCAAAGAAGGCAATGCCGCTGTTCCGTAGTGTATTCCGTAAGTACGACAATTTAAACGCATCCATTCAGGAAAATGTAAAGGGAATGCGCGTAGTAAAATCTTTTGTACGGGAAGAGTACGAGAAGGAAAAGTTTAACCGTGCGGCGGAAGATGTTTGTATGGACTTTACTAAGGCGGAGCGTATTGTGGCAATCAACGGGCCGCTGATGCAGTTTTGTCTGTATGCCAATATGATGTTGGTGTTGTCCTTCGGTTCGTATCTTGTTATTTCCAGCAAGGGAAGCGCCATGGGTGTGGGTCAGCTGTCCGCTATGATTACCTACGGTTTTATGGTGCTCAGTTCTCTTATGATGCTAAGTATGATTTTTGTTATGCTGACCATTTCCGCGGAGTCTGCGGAACGTATCGTGGAGGTACTGGAGGAACAGCCTTCTCTTACGAATCCGGCAAATCCGGTGTATGAGGTAAAGGACGGTTCTGTCGTGTTTAAAAACGTGAATTTCAAATATTCCAAGACGGCAGACCGGTATGCACTGGCTGATATTAACCTGACCATCAAGTCCGGTGAGACGGTCGGTATTTTAGGCGGTACCGGCTCGTCAAAGACGACGCTTATCCAGCTCATTTCCCGTTTGTATGATGTAACGGACGGTGTTGTTGCGGTTGGCGGCGTGGATGTCAGAGACTATGATTTGGAGACGCTTCGTAATCAGGTGGCGGTGGTACTTCAGAAGAATGTACTGTTTTCCGGTACCATAAAGGAAAATCTCCGCTGGGGTAACGCAGAGGCAACCGATGAGGAGCTTATGGAGGCCTGTCGTTTGGCACAGGCATCGGAGTTTATTGAAAGCTTTCCGGAGAAATATGATACTTACATAGAGCAGGGCGGTGCCAATGTATCCGGCGGTCAGAAGCAGCGTTTGTGTATTGCCAGAGCGTTGTTGAAAAAGCCGAAGATTTTGATTTTGGACGATTCCACCAGTGCGGTGGATACCCGTACGGATGCGCTCATTCGTAAGGCTTTCCGCGAGTTTATTCCGGAAACCACGAAGATTATTATCGCGCAGCGAGTTTCCTCTGTACAGGATGCGGATAAGATTGTGATACTGGACGGAGGTCGTATTGTTGCGGTAGGAACCCACGAGGAACTTCTGGCTTCCAATGAGATTTATCAAGAGGTATACACCTCACAGAATAAGGGAGGTGACGACGATGCCGAATAAAGAAATGTTGAAGAAAGAGGCTGAAGGAAAGGAAATGCCGATGGACGGGAAAATGCCGGGAGGCAAGCCGAAGATGAAAAAGGGTATGTTAAAACGCCTGATTGTGATGCTGTTTCACTTTTATCCGGTGTTGTTGCCGGTGATTGTATTTTGCATTATTTTCTCGGCGATTGTCAGCTCGGTTCCGTCTCTCTTTATGCAGAATGTCATTGCAATCATTGAAGAGCATGTGAATACCGGTGACTGGAGTACCGCAAAGGGTGAGATTCTGACCTGGGTATTGCGCCTCGGATTCTTTTACCTGTTATCGTTGATTTCCATATTTGCATCGTCCCAGCTGGGTGCGATTTTGACCCAGGGCTTCTTAAAGAAGATCCGAGGAAAAATGTTTGACGGGATGCAGAATTTGCCGATTAAATATTTCGACAGCCACGGACACGGCGATATTATGAGTTATTATACCAACGATGTAGATACCTTGCGTCAGCTGGTATCCCAGTCGTTACCGAATCTGATTACGGCTGCGGTTACCGTAACGACGGTATTTTCGATTATGCTGTATTTCAGTGTCTGGATGGCATTGATTGTAGTAGCGGGTGTTATCCTTATGTCCTTTGTAACCAAGACCATCGGCGGACGGTCCGCAAGGTTCTTTGTGCGCCAGCAGATGGCGGTGGGCCGTACGGAAGGCTTTATCGAAGAATTGATGAACGGTCAGAAGGTGGTAAAGGTATTCTGTCACGAAAAGCAGAGCGGCTTGGATTTTGACGCCATTAATGATGCGCTTTACGAGGACGCCAAGAAGGCAAATCAGTATGCCAACATGCTGATGCCGATTTTAAATAATATCGGTAATGTGTTATATGTAATTGTAGCGTTGGCGGGTGGCTTGTTCCTGCTTTCCGATGTGCCGAATGTGAGCTTGTCCGGAAAGGTATTTTCCATCAGTATTATTGTGCCGTTTCTTAACATGACCAAGCAGTTTACCGGAAATATCAGTCAGGTGTCCCAGCAGATTAACTCTATTATTATGGGTCTTGCAGGTGCGGAGCGTATTTTTGATTTGATTGATGAGGCTCCGGAGGTAGACGACGGCTATGTTACGTTGGTAAATGCGGTGGTGGCACCGGACGGAACCATTACGGAAAGCGAAAAGCGTACCGGTACCTGGGCGTGGAAGCATCCGCACCAGGCGGACGGAAGCGTGACCTATACCCTGCTTCGGGGCGATGTGCGTCTCAATGAGGTGGATTTCGGTTACGAAGAGGATAAGATGGTACTGCATAATGTGTCGGTGTTTGCGGAGCCGGGCCAGAAGGTGGCCTTTGTAGGTGCTACCGGTGCGGGGAAGACCACCATTACCAATTTGATTAACCGTTTTTATGATATTGCGGACGGAAAGATTCGTTACGACGGCATCAATATTAATAAGATTAAGAAGGCGGATTTGCGTCGTTCTCTCGGTATTGTATTGCAGGAGACCAATTTGTTTACCGGTACGGTTATGGAAAATATCCGCTACGGCAAGTTGGATGCTACGGATGAGGAGTGTATCGCGGCAGCAAAGCTTGCGGGGGCGGACGATTTTATAACCCGTTTGCCGAAGGGGTATGAAACGGAGCTTTCCGGAAACGGAGCCAATCTGTCCCAGGGACAGCGGCAGCTTCTTGCCATTGCAAGAGCAGCGGTGGCGGACCCGCCGGTTATGATTCTGGACGAGGCTACCTCCTCCATCGATACCCGTACCGAGGCGATTGTACAAAAGGGTATGGATTCTCTGATGGAAGGACGTACGGTATTTGTTATTGCACACCGCTTATCCACGGTTAAGAATTCCGATGTGATTATGGTACTTGACCACGGTCATATTATCGAGCGGGGCAATCATGAGAAGCTGATTGCGGAAAAGGGCACCTATTATCGTTTGTATACGGGTGCGTTTGAATTGGAATAAAAGAGAAACGAAATCTTTTTCGAAGGAAGGAGATTTCGTTTTTTACTTTATAAGAAATGCGAAGAAAATTTTAAAATGTTAATAATACAACATGGGGTATATTGTGCAACTTTATACCGGAATTTGTATGACGTGCGGACAATGTTAAGAAAGAACAGAAAACAATACAGATAGTTGTATAGATTGCAAACAACTAGACAAAAAGCTGATTTGAAGAGTTGTGCAAAATCACCAAAAAAGTATGTTAAAAAATAGATTATCCTTTACAAGTTGCACAAAAGATGATATTCTGAGCTTGCGAGAAAGGAGGTATTTTTGCAATGAGCAAAAAACTAAAGGGTTTACTGTTGGCATTGGTATTGTGCCTTCAGGTAGTTGTTCCGGCTGCAAAGGCAGACGCGGCAACTGTATTGTACAACAACGCAACCGGTAAAGAAGGAAATTACAATTACGAGTTGTGGAAAGACTACGGTAGCACCAGCATGACATTAAAGGGTAACGGCCTTTTCGAGTGTTGGTGGGAAAACATCGGAAACGCATTATTCCGTAAGGGTGTAAAGTGGGATTGTACGAAGACATACTCCCAGCTTGGTAACATTACCGTAAACTACGGCGTAAATTATCAGCCGAAGGGTAATTCTTACCTCTGTGTATACGGATGGTGCAGAAATCCGCTTGTAGAGTATTACATCGTAGACAGCTGGGGAACCTGGCGTCCGCCGGGGGCAAACTCCAAGGGAACCATCTATGTAGACGGTGGTGCTTATGATGTATATGAAACGACTCGTTACAATCAGCCGTCCATTGACGGTAACACCACGTTCAAGCAGTACTGGAGCGTACGTCAGAGTAAGCGTACCAGCGGTACCATTTCCGTAACTGAGCATTTTAAGGCTTGGGAGCGTATGGGTATGAGAATGGGTCTCATGTATGAGGCTGCACTCACCGTAGAGGGCTACCAGAGTAGCGGTTGGGCAGATGTTTACAAGTTTGACATTGCTGTCGGCGGTAGCACTTCTTCCGGAAGCTCCAATAACAATAATAACAACAATAACAATAATAACAGCAACAATAACAACAGCGGCTTAACAAACAGCAATTCCAAGCAGTGTGAAGCTATGACTAAGAGCGGTCAGTACACCGGCAATATCAGCAATCCGTTTAACGGCGTTGCTTTGTATGCAAACAACGATAAGGTTTCTTTCAATCAGTATTATGCATACGGTACTCATGACTTCACCTTAAGAGGCTGCTCTAACAATGATAAAATGGCCAGAGTTGATTTGTACATCGGTGGTCAGTACAAGGGTACTTTCTACTATGGTGGATCCTATCCGGCAGAGTATACCATTAAGAATGTATCTCACGGAACCGGTAATCAGACGGTAGAATTAAGATGTACGGCAGATGACGGTACATGGGATGCATATATTGACTACTTGAGATGGTAGTAATACGTCAAACAAAATAAGAATATCGCAGAGGCGTCAATCCGAACGGGTTGGCGCCTTTCTTTCGTGCAGGCAAAGTGAGCATGCGAGCAGACTGCGGGAACATGTTCCCAAGCAGTCGCGCAGTCATGCGAACGCGCCCACGACTGAGCGACGAAGTCGCGAAGTTGGGGGCAGCACGTAGTGCGTTGCCTGCACGGGAAAAAGTGATGATGCTTGCACAATATCAACAAGAAAAGTGTGACAAAATCAAGAAAACTGTACATTTTATTCAATGAAAACGTGACGAAACGAGGTCTTTCGACATGAGTGTCGTAAAAAATCAACAAAATATCGTAAAAATATTAAAAAAAGCTTTACAAATTGTACAAAAAATGGTAATCTATTCCTTGCGAGAAAGGAGGTATTTTTGCAATGAGCAAAAAACTAAAGGGTTTACTGCTTGCATTAGTATTATGCTTGCAGGTTGTTGTACCGGTTACTAAGGCAGATGCTGCCACCGTGATTTACAACAACAAGACAGGTTACGAAGGTAACTATGCGTATGAGCTGTGGAAAGACTACGGCGATACCAGCATGACATTGAAGGGAAATGGGCTCTTCGAGTGCTGGTGGGAAAACATCGGAAATGTATTATTCCGAAAAGGCGTGAAGTGGGATTGTACGAAGACCTACTCTCAGCTTGGCAACATTACGGTAAATTATGGTGTAGATTATCAACCGAACGGTAATTCTTACCTCTGTGTATACGGATGGTGTAGAAATCCGCTTGTTGAGTACTACATTGTAGACTGTTGGGGAACCTGGCGTCCGCCGGGGGCAACTTCCAAGGGAACTATTACCGTAGACGGTGCTACATATGATGTATACGAGACCACTCGTGTAAATCAGCCGTCCATCGATGGTAATACCACATTCCAGCAGTACTGGAGTGTACGTCAGAGTAAGCGTACCAGCGGTACCATTTCCGTAACCGAGCATTTCAAGGCTTGGGAGCGTATGGGAATGAAGATGGGTCTCATGTATGAGGCAGCTTTCAACGTAGAAGGTTATCAGAGCAGCGGTTGGGCAGATGTATACAAGCTTGACATTACCGTTGGCGGCAGCGGCAGCAGCGGCGGAAGTTCTTCCGGCGGCAGCTCCTCCGGAAGCGGTGACAGCGCAAGCAGCGCACCGGGCACCAACAAGGGCACCGAAATTGAGTGTGAGAGCATGACCAAGTCCGGTTAGTATACCGGAACCATCAGC
>JAFTPY010000247.1 GCA_017463035.1 Lachnospiraceae bacterium | reverse complement strand
TCCTCTGCCTCTTCCCGGGAATAGGTATGATTCACGGCATAACCGTATACCCGCTCCACATATTGCTCCAAACTATCAGAATTCATTGTTTTCACCGCCTTTCATTCATAAAGTGTCAAAAGAAGTGGGTTCATTGGGTGGTTTTGAAAATTTATTAAATAGTTTTCCTATAGACAAAACAAGCGGTGCTTCCCGCCCCTTCGAACGAAAAGCATACCGCTCTTTTTATCCCTTATTTTCTTTCAATACTTCTTAAATCAGCGACGTACTGAAATACCGCTCCGCTCTGTCCGCCAGAATCGTAGCAATGACCTTATCCTTGCCGTACTTTTCCGCCATCTTCTTTGCTGCCCAGACATTGGCACCGGAAGAGGTACCTACCAAAAGGCCCTGCACCTTTGCCAACTCTCTGGCAGTGTTAATGGCGTCGTCATCGGACACTTCCACAATGTCAGTGATAATCTTCGTATCTAATACTGCCGGTACGAAACCGTCGCCGATGCCCTGAATCTGATGAAGCCCCGGCTCGTGACCGAGAAGTGCGGATACATTCTTCGGCTCTACCGCAACGATTTTACAATCCGGATTCTGCTCCAAAAGAAAGCTTGCAATTCCCTGTAAGGTACCGCCGCTGCCGATACCGGACACAAAAACATCGATTTTCTTTCCTAACTGCTCTACGATTTCTCTTGCCGTAGTCTTATAATGCGCCTGCGGATTCGCAAGATTCTCGAACTGCTGCGGCACAAAATACTCATCAGAAGAAGATGCCAGACGAAGGGCCTCCTGTACAGAACCGTCGATACTGAGCTCCGGTGGCGTCAAAATAAGCTCCGCACCGAGAGCGCGGATAATCTTCTTCCGCTCGTCGCTCATGTTCTCCGGCATTACGATAATCACCTTATAGCCCTTGCGCACACCGCAAAGTGCCAGACCGATACCGGTATTCCCGGAGGTCGGCTCGATAATGGTCATACCCGGGCGAAGTGCGCCGCTTTTCTCTGCCTCTTCCAACATATTTAATGCAATACGGTCCTTGATGCTGCCTCCCGGATTAAAAAACTCTGCCTTTGCATAAATCTGCAATCCCGTGGTAGCCTCCAGGCTTACCAACGGTGTATTTCCGATTAAATCTAAAACATTGGTAATGTACATGATAGTTCTCCTTCGCTTTACTGCTTTATCACAGCACTAAAATTGTAGCATATAACAGAACAGAATTCAACTATTTTGAAATGTTTCTTACGATTATCTCAGCGCCGTAATCGGCACCACATAAACACCGTCCGGGCGTTGATATACCGCATTGGACATTCCGCAAATCACACAAAGTGCCTTTGGTGGCACACCACCTTGCTCCTCTTCTATCGCATTGCGTATTGCAATCAAATTCTCCGCCGCAATATCAATTTGGTTTGCTCCAAGTTTTATCTCAAAAGCAATCCAATCACCGTTTTTAAACTCTACCACCGCATCGATCTCCTTGCCGGCATAATCCTGATAATGATACAGCGAAGCATCACACGACTCAGCATAAATCCGCAAATCTCTTTCACATAATGCTTCAAACAGGAATCCCGCAGTTTCCAAATCCCCCAGTAAACGCTCGGTATTTACCCCCAAAACCGCACAGGCAAGTGACGGATCCACAAAGTGCCGTTTTTCAGCCTGTTTTACCCGAACCGAAGAACGAATTCGAGATGCAAACGGCGACTGATTTTCGGTAATAAACAATCGATTGAATATATCCAAATATTCCGCTACCGTGTCAATATTTATATCCTCATCATCTATTTCTTTGATATCATTCTTCAACTTCTTATTCGTTGCTGTGGTACTTTCATTTCTTGCAAGAGATTTTAATAACAATCGAAGCTTTCTTGTATCCCTCTTTATACCGTCTATCCGGAAAACATCGTCATCTATCACTGCATTTAAGTATTCCACCGGAAGTAACTCCGCCTGCTCCATCGGAATGTCCAAATTTCCCGGCCACCCTCCGCGAACAACCAGGTCTAACAAATGCCGAAGGTCTACTTCTCCTGTCAACGAAGGTTTCACGGTTCCAGCTAAAATATCGCTTAACGATATAACTCCCGAAGAGTCTCCCGACTCATATAACGACATCGGGCGCATACGGAGCTTTGCTATCCTTCCTGCACCACTATGCATAATCCCCTTATGATTGGGAGTAGCCGAACCGGTCATAAGAAACTGCCCCTTCTCAGCCCTCTTATCTACCTCATAGCGAACCGCATCCCAAAGGGGAGGTACTTCCTGCCATTCATCAATCAGACGAGGAGTCTCTCCTTCCAAAACCAGACTCGGTGACATTTCTGCCAGTTTTCTGTTCTGAAAATTATTCTCCGGACTTCCGATTAAAATCTGGCTGGCACTGTGATATGCCGAAGTCCATGTTTTTCCACACCATTTCGGACCTTCCACACAAACCGCACCAAAAGTCTTCAGATATTCTTTTATTTTCTTATCTACCAAACGCGGTTTATACCTTTGATTATCCATGGCTCATGCTCCTCTCTCACGATATTATCTCCTCTTTTATCCACAGTATACAACAACCCGTGAGATTTTGCAATATCAACCCGTGAGTTTTTGTAATTCTAACCCGCGAGATTTTACGATTCCAACCCGTGAGATTTTACTTTTCTAACCCGTGCAATTTAAAAAAGCCTCCCACCGAAGTGAAAGGCTCCTTTTTCTAGAACCGCATGGCCACCAGTCCCATCGGAATGATAAGCAGAAACACACCAAAGGCCAGTGTCGTAATCCGGCTGAATTTACTGCTGATGTACATAACCGCGCTACCCATAAGCACCGACATCACCACCCGGACTCCGTAGATAAAGTACAGATACTGCCCGATAGTAATGGCAAACGGGAAGTTCCGCACACACGGGATACTCTGCACCAGCACCTCCTTATCGGTAAAGGCCAGCACCTCCCCGATCTGGAAATACTGTACCAAATGGACGGAAAGGGTTGTCACGATACACACCCCCAGCATAATCAAAACCTTGCGAACCAAAGTCTGCATTCTCCCTTTGTATAACGAATGCAGCAGCATCTCCATATGGGACGCCTTTTCGCAGGCCATAACACCGGACATCACCAGTACCACCGTAAGCAGCGTATACAGGTAATTCCGGGAAATGGTCTGCTTATCGTTATGCAGTAACAGCTCATAGGAGCCGGAATCAATCAGCATGACCCTGCGACCGGTCTTCAAAGAATACGCCAAACCCTCTTCTGCTTGCAGAAGCACCACATTCAGTCCCGCAATCTGCCGTTCGTTTTCCTGAATCGCCTCTTGCAAGTTCTGAATAAATCGGTCAATCATGCCGGTATCCGCACCCATCATAAGGTTCTTTATCTTGTATTCCTCTTGCAGCAACAGAGATGCCTGCCAGCGTTCGATATCCTCCTCCATCTCTGTTCTGGTATCGTACATGCTCTTCACACTTTCCTCCGTAATTTCTCCCGCAAAATCCTGATACCAATGAGTCACGTATTTACTGCGGAAGTCCATATAGTTGGATTCTACGGAAGCGGAATAGGCCAGATAAATCAGAATTACCATAATAAACAGGCCCTTCTGGGAAAGCATCACCTTCTTTAATTCCCATGTCATAAGAGAGCAGGACGGCTTATGCCGGCTCACAAATACCCGTAGCTTTTCAATTATCTTCAACGTACGATACTCGCTCCGCGGATACTGTCTCGCATATTGCAGCATACACACAAGCACCAGTACCACAGTTCCGATTAAAACAAACACATCGGAGGTTCCCACAATGTTCATGGGATTTCCGAACACATTCAGATTATAATAATTGGCATAATCCGTTCCGCAAAAGGCGTAGGTATACAGATTGATGTACTTAAACACACTCCACTTGCCGGTGGGAATAATAAAGGCATACAACGCATATTCTCCCAGCATCAAAAGGAAAAACGCCACGATACAAAAGCTGGAACGGAACAGCGACATGCAAAAATACAGCAGCAGACAAGCAAACAAACACCCCATAGCCTTACGCAGCACATACAAAACAAAATACTCCCCGATGGAATAATGTCCGATGACACTGCCCAATTCCGGAATAGACTGCACCGGCCGCGCTATATCACAGCCCGGAAAAATCACAGAGCTTATGCCAAAAATACTGCCGTACAAAATCAGTGCCGCCCCGAACACACCGAGACACAGAATTCCGATTCTCTGCAAAGAGAGTACGGTCCGTCCACGCTCCGTACAACGCACCAGAAGATACAAGCCCTTCTGACGCTCCGCCAGAAAACAAAGCACAATATACACGCCCGTTAAAAGCAATATGAATGTAGACAGCGTAAACTGAAACACCGCCATAATGCCCCGGTTTTCACCTTCCACCGGCGTAATATCCGAAATCTTGGCATAATCCTCCCCCGTTTTAATCAAATTGCGAAAAACAAAGGAATCGTCCATGGCAAACAAAGGATTTTCCTTCATCATAACCACGTTATCCTGCACCGATGTCATATAGTCGTCATACCCGTCGATGTAGGCCGTCAGTTCCTCTCCGATAGGAGTAATGGACTTTTCGTCATTACACTGGAACACAAAGAAAATTCCGTGCAGCAGAAGGAGAATTCCGAACAGCAACATGGTTTTCCCGTTCCACAAAATCCGCTTTAATTCTAACATCCCGTCACCCCCTAGTTATCGGTCAGCTGTTCATTGGCATGGAACAAATACACATCCTCCAAGGTAATCGTATGGGACGGCATCTGTCCCTTTTCTTTCATCAATTCTTCTGCCTCCGACAATAGCTCCGGAATCGGTGCAAACCGGCAAAGATTCCCGTGGTGAAGCAGAAGCACTTTCTTTGCGATGGTCTCGATATCGCCGATGACGTGAGTTGCCAAAAGCACCGTCCGCTCCTTCGCCACGGATGCGATATAATCTCTCAGGCGAATCCGCTGGGTCGGGTCAAGGCCCGCCGTCGGCTCGTCCAGAATCAAAATTTCCGGCTCGTCAAGCATGGCCGCCGCCAACAGTACACGCTGCCGCATACCGCCGGAAAAAGAACCCAGCTTGTGATGGGCATCCCCCGCCAGACAGACAATATCCAAAAACTGCTCCGTCTGTTTCTTACACGCCCCCCGCTTCATTCCCTTTAAGGCTCCGATGTAATGTAAAAAATCCCTCGCAGAAAAATCCTCGTACATGCCCTGAAGCTGCGGGGTATAGCCTACTCTCTTGCGATAGCCCCTTCCTAAAGAAAGAATGTCCTTTCCGTCATACAAAATCTCTCCGGACGTCCGCGGAATATTATCCGTAATCAGATTTAACATGGTGGACTTGCCCGCACCGTTGGCCCCCAGAAGTCCGTAGACTCCGGTTTCGAACTTCACACTCAGATCATTTAACGCCGTCTTGTTACCGTACTTTTTTGTCACATTGTTCAGCTCTAACATAAAACTTCCTCCTCATTCCCTTATTCGCTTTTCTCCCTTTCCTCACTCGCACTTTACTTATTAATCGCCACACTTGTCTTATACACAAGCTCCATCACCGGAGTTCCCGCAAGCAAATCACTTTGCTTACACCGGTACACCATGTATACAAGCTCCTCCTCTGTCTCTCCGTTCACAAAGCAAAATACTTCCCCGTTTAAAAAGTACAAGCCGGGTAACTTGTAGATAAACTT
>JAFTPY010000246.1 GCA_017463035.1 Lachnospiraceae bacterium | reverse complement strand
TATATGGAAGTAGACGGTCATCAGGCCTATAATGATTTTAAAGCGTTGGGAATCGAGACCCCGGATGCAGTGGTTTGTGCAAATGATTCCATGGCGCTCGGCTATTGTCTGGAGGCAGAGTTAGACGGAAAGTATCCGCCGGAGGATTTTTTAATCACCGGATATGATAACGATGATGGTTCAAGGTCGTTTACACCGCTGATTTCTTCGGTAGATAAGAATGTAAAAGCAATGGGATATCTCGGTTGTGATGTTTTAATGCGATTATTGAACAATGAGAAAGTAGAACCGGTGATTTCTCATGAGCAGGCTCTTGTGTTACGGGGCAGTTGCGGCTGCTATTCACCGGAGGAACTGGTGCAGTGGGATAATCGGCAGTTGCAACGGCAGATTCTTCTTCGGGTAAGAGAAGAGACGGAATACTACGAGACCTTGAATATGGTACGCCAGAATCTTGCGATTTCCGATTCGGAGGGCTTGTTTAACTTTTATTTGTTGGAAGTCATGAAAAAGTTCCCTATGTACGGTCATTGTATGTGCGTAAATCAAAATCTCTATTACGGAACATTGCCGATAGAGATGGAAACCTTCTCTAAGTACGATGAGGAGCAATATCTTTTCAGCTGTATGAAGCAAGGAAAGGAAGAAGTCGAAGATCGACTGATTAGGACGAAGGATTTGGTTCCGGAGTGTTTGCGGCAGCAGGATGAGGAGACCCATGTATATATGTGTATGGCATTACATCGCTTCGGTGCATGCATCGGATATTATGTTTTTGTTGATGCGGTAGGTATTTTGCACCGTAAGATGGGACTGTACATGATGGGAGCGATTAACAGTGCATACAGTAACCTTCGAAACTTAGAGAACCTGCGTAAGATGAATAAGCGTCTGGATGCGGTTTATGTAAAGGATGCGTTGACGGATATGTACAATCGTTTCGGTTATATGCGTGACGGTTATGAGATGTTTGAAAAGAGCAAAGCCTACGGCAAGCCGCTGATGGTCATGTTTATGGATATGGATCGGTTGAAGGAAATTAATGATATTTACGGTCATTCCCACGGCGATAATGCTTTGATTATGTTCTCCGGTGTATTGAAATCTTGTGCGGGAGAGGACAAGATAGCAGTGCGTTACGGAGGTGACGAATTCCTGATTATCGGTCAGGTAGAGGATAAGGATGAAGCGGAGCGCTTTAAGGAAAAGCTGGAAAAAGCACTGGAGGCTGCTAATGCCGAATCCGGACTTCCTTATCAGATTGAAGCCAGCATCGGGTATGTACTGACCGATCCGAAGAGTGCGACTGAACTGGACGATTATGTAGAAGAGGCCGATACGTTGATGTATGAAGTAAAGAAGCGTAACCGTAAGAACAGACAAAGTTATTCTGCACAATAGCAATAATGGTAAGGGGCTGGCGTTGGGCGAGCCCCTTTTTTCCGTGCAGGCAAAGTGAGCATTTCGCTGACGCTGCAAGTATGCTTGCAAAAGTCAGCGAAATGCGAACGCGTCCACGACTGAGCGGCTGTGCCGCGAAGTGCGTGAGTGTAGTGCGAAGCACGAGCCTGCGGCAATTTACGTGAAAATTTATAGGAAATATAGGATTTCGGAGAGGAAGAAAAATGATAAGCAGTACGGCAAATGCCAGAGTGAAGAATATAGTGGTATTACAAAAAAAGGGAAAAGAAAGAAGAGAACAAGGGCTTTTTGTAATTGAAGGGAAAAAAATGTTTGAAGAGGTGCTTCGGGATGCGCCGGAGGCAATTCACGAGGTCTATGTAACAGAAGCCTTTTTGGAGCAGCAGGGATATAAAAAGCGGTTGGAAAAGGTTTCTTTCGAAATCGTAACCGATAATGTAATGAAGGCGATGACAGAGACCATGGAGCCACAAGGGATTTTAGCAACGGTACGGATTCCGCAGTATGATAAAAAAGCACTAATGGAGAAAAAAGATGCGGTGTGGATTGCTCTGGAGGATCTGAGAGACCCCGGGAATTTGGGAACCGTACTTCGGACTGCGGAGGCTGCGGGTGTTACGGGAGTGCTTTTAAGCGACAATTCGGTGGATATGTATAATCCGAAGGTTGTGAGGTCTACTATGGGGGCCATTTTCCGTGTGCCGCATTTTTACCTGAGTGATTTTTTGGGAGAGCTTGATTTGATGAGAAAGGCAGGAGCTACCCTTTATGCTGCGCATTTGCAGGGGACCCGGTATTATGATGAGCCGGAATATGACGGTTGTTCGGTCATCCTAATCGGAAACGAGGCCAACGGACTAAGTAATGAAGCTGCGGAAAAGGCGAATTGTCTGGTAAAAATTCCGATGGAAGGGAAAGCGGAATCTTTAAATGCCGCGGTTGCAACTTCGCTTTTTGTGTATGAAGCATATCGGAAAAGAAGAAAAAGAGGATAATATGTCGAAAAAGGCAGATGAGAATCTGTCTTTTTTATTACAGATAATTTCCAAAAAAATGTAAAAAGATGTATACTTGGTTCAGAATAAATCGCGTTATGACGGAAAGGAGTATTTATGAAAGAGTGGTTGGAACAGGGAGCCGGTTTGATTATCATCGGAACGGTGGGCGGAATCGGATTGGTAGTGAGAATGCTTTTATTCGGGTACTACGGGAGGTTGTATAAGGAATGTAAGAGATTTGAGAAGTCTCGTCATAAAGCAATCGGGTACATAAAAAAGGATTTGAAGCAGCGTGTTGAAAACGGACAAGAGATAAAAAATGCATTGACATACACAGAATGCCGGTTGGCTGAATGCAGGATACTGGGATTTAGAATCGGATGGCTGGAAAACCTGATGGTATACTCGACTTTGCTTGTGTTGCTATGCGGTGTTATGACGGCGTTTGCCGGTGCTTTGTCGGGGTGTGAGGAAAGAACGGTATTAGGTTTGCTTTTTGTGAGCGGGGTGACGGTATTGGGATTACTGGCAACGGATATGGTATTGGGATTACGTGACAAATACAAAAGAATACGTTTGATGATTCGGGATTATATTGAGAATAACTGGTCTGTCCGGGCAGAATGGCTGGAGGACAACCTGGTGCCGGAGGAGCTGTTGGAAAGGACCGTGAAAAAAGAGGAAAAAACGAAGCCGGTACGGGAAAAGAAGAAAGTGTCTAAGGACAAGCCCGTAAAAGTGAAAAACAGAAAGAAAGGGAAAGCACAGGAAGAAAAACGGAGACTGACAGAGGAACTGTTAAGAGAACGGAGACAGTTGGAGGCAAGAAGCTTTGCGGAACAGCGGAAGCGGGAACAGGATGTGCAGGTGGAGGTAGAACAGGTGCAGGAGGAAGCGGCTGCTGCGGTAACACAATGTGAGGAGCCGGTGACGATAGCACAGAGTGTGGCTACGGGGTTTGAAGAAAGTAGGAGTGAGGCGGAGCAAACCTTATGTAGGAAACCGGAACGGAAGGGATCGGAGCTTTCTTATGAAATATTAATGAGTGAAGTATTGGCGGAGTATCTGGCATAATGTGAGAAAGAAGGAAGAGAGACGGTTTTTTATGAGACTTCTTGAAAAACAATATAAAACGTGTTATAATCAGGAAAATAGTTTATGTAGACTATAGCTTCGGGGCAGTTTACCGAAGAGAAAGGACAGTTATTATGAGTAGAGTTGCATTTGATGCATCCGCAGCAAACGTATTTGTGCGCGGTAACGAAGTGGAAATGATGGAGCAGCCGGTATTGGCAGCAAAGAAGAGTTTGTTAGATAAGTCCGGTGCGGGAAATGATTTCCTGGGTTGGATTGATTTGCCGGTAGAGTATGACAAGGATGAGTTTGCACGGATTAAGAAGGCAGCAGACAAGATTTGTTCCGATTCCGAAGTGCTTGTAGTAATCGGTATCGGAGGTTCTTACCTCGGTGCACGTGCGGCAATTGAGTTTTTAAGACACAGCTTTTATAATTCCGTATCCAAGGAAATCAGAAAGACCCCGGAGATTTATTTTGCAGGTAACAACATCAGCAGTACTTATCTTGCACAGCTTCTGGAAGTAATCGGCGATCGCGATTTCTCCGTAAATATTATCAGTAAGTCCGGTACTACCACGGAGCCGGCAATCGCTTTCCGTATTTTCAAAAAGGTGCTTGAGAAAAAGTACGGTAAGGCTGAGGCTGCAAAGAGAATTTACGCAACCACCGACAAGGCCAGAGGTGCTCTTAAGAAGCTTGCTACCGAGGAAGGCTATGAGACCTTTGTTGTTCCGGATGATGTAGGAGGTCGTTTCTCCGTACTGACCGCAGTAGGTTTGCTTCCGATTGCGGCAAGCGGTGCAGATATCGATGCCTTGATGGAAGGTGCGGCTGCAATGCGGGAGGTATGTTTGAATGCACCGTATGCAGAAAACCCGTCCCTTCAGTATGCGGCAGTTCGTAATGTATTACTCAGAAAGGGTAAGAGCATCGAGATTTTAGCAAACTACGAGCCGAATTTCCACTATGTGGCTGAGTGGTGGAAGCAGCTGTACGGCGAGAGCGAAGGTAAGGACCAGAAGGGTATTTTCCCGGCATCCGTAGATTTGACTACCGACCTTCATTCCATGGGACAGTTTATCCAGGACGGACAGCGGACCATGTTTGAGACCGTAATGGAGCTTGAGACTCCGACCCACGAGCTTCTGATTGAGGAGGAGCCGGTGGATCTTGACGGACTTAATTATTTGACCGGAAAGAGCATTGACTTTATTAACAAGAGTGCTATGAAGGGAACCAAGCTTGCTCATACCGACGGCGGAGTACCGAATCTTGTGATTAAGGTAGCAAACCGTGACGAGCGTTCTCTTGGTGAGTTGTTCTACTTCTTCGAGTTTGCTTGCGGTGTCAGCGGATACCTTCTCGGTGTAAATCCGTTTGATCAGCCGGGTGTAGAGAGCTACAAGAAGAATATGTTCGCACTTTTAGGAAAGCCGGGCTTTGAAAAAGAACGTGAAGAATTATTAAAGAGACTGTAATCCGGTGTTACGGATTATGAAATAGGATTGGGCAAAGGGTTGCGCATGAGGCGTGGCCCTTTGTTTCGGTAAAAGGAAGGGTTACAGGAAGAAATTTGAAAACATAAAAAATTTTTCCTTTTGTCACACATTGTACACAAAAGGAAAGTATGATAGAATACGGAAGAAGGGAGGTTCGGAGATGGCAATTGAAGTCTTTAACCGGTACGAGAAAAAATATCGGATTACGGATGACTGTTATCAGCGATTGCGGGAAAGACTGTTGGAATATATGGAGCCGGATGCCCACAGCCGGGACGGCGAGTTCTATACCATTTGCAATATATATTACGATACGCCGCAGAACGAGTTAATCAGCCGGTCGTTAGAGAAACCCGTTTACAAGGAGAAACTGAGACTGCGAAGTTATGGGGTGGTAACGCCGGAGGATAAGGTGTTTCTTGAGATTAAAAAGAAATTCAAGAAAAAGGTAAATAAACGGCGTACGAAGCTTAGACTGGCGGAAGCATATTCTTTTGTGGAATCGGGAGAACTGCCGAAGCAGCAGACGTATATGAATGCCCAGGTGCTTCGGGAACTGCAGTATTTCCTAAAGAGGATGAATATGGAGCTTAAGCCGGCATTGTTCTTGTCCTATGACAGAGTGGCAATGTTCGGAAAGGAGAATAAGGAGTTTCGTATTACCTTTGACCGGAATATTACTACCAGACGGTATGATTTGGGATTGCATTACGGCATATACGGAGATAAGTTGTTAGCCGAGGATGAGTGGATTATGGAGGTTAAGATTGAAAATGCCATGCCGCTCTGGATGAC
>JAFTPY010000245.1 GCA_017463035.1 Lachnospiraceae bacterium | reverse complement strand
TAGAAAACTGTTGTAAAACTTCTAAGTATTTAGTAAAATATAAGTAGGTGTTAAGAAATGGCAAAACATCATTTCGCAGTAGGTTTAAGAAGGGAAACTTTGAAACCGGATAGGAGGTTGCTATGGATACTTACAAATACGAGAAGCTTAGAAACGTGGCTGTGTTGGGACACGGCGGTGCGGGTAAGACCACGCTTGTGGAGGCGATTGCCTTTACCACAGGGTTGACCACCCGGCAGGGCAAGGTAGAAGAAGGAAACACTATTAGTGATTATGACCGGGAGGAGGCGAAGCGGTTATGCTCCGTCAGCACCTCGGTGGTGCCGGTGATTTGGGAGGACATTAAGATTAATTTTCTTGATACACCGGGCTATTTTGATTTCGTGGGAGAAGTGGAGGAAGCGGTCAGTGCCTGTGATGCGGCGGTAATTGTGGTTTCCGCCAGAAAGGGAATTGAAGTGGGAACGGAGAAGGCCTGGGAGCTTTGTGAGCGTTACAAGATTCCGCGTATTTTCTTTGTGACCGATATGGATGTGGACAATGCCAGCTTCCGTCAGGTGGTAGAGGATTTGACCGAACGGTACGGAAAGCGAATTGCTCCGTTCCATTCTCCGATTCGTGAGAACGAGAAGTTTGTGGGCTTTGTCAATGTGGTAAAAATGGCGGGCCGTCGTTTTACCAAGAACAGTGAATACAACGAATGTCCGATTCCGGATTATTCTAAGGAGTATGTGGACAAATACAGAGAGCTTTTGATGGAAGCTGTGGCAGAGACCAGCGAAGCTTTGATGGAGAAGTATTTTAACGGGGAGGAGTTTACTGTAACGGAGATTTCCGCTGCTCTGCGAAGCAGCGTTATCGATTGTACGGTGGTTCCGGTGTTGTGCGGCTCTGGCTTGCATGCGCAGGGTACTACCATGCTGTTGCAGGCGGTGGAGAAGTATTTCCCGTCCCCGAATAAGTGTGTCCTTGTTGGTATTAACACAAAGACCGACAATACCTTTGCGGCAGACTACGATGCCAATAAGCCGATGACGGCAAAGGTGTTTAAGACCATCGCGGATCCGTTCTTGGGAAAGTTTTCTTTGGTTAAGGTTTGTTCCGGTATATTAAAGGCCGGGGATACGGTGTACAATCCGAACAGAGAGTGCGAAGAAAAGATCGCAAAGCTTTATGTACTGCGGGGTAAGACTCAATATGAGGTAAAGGAACTGTATGCGGGAGATATCGGTGCGATAGCGAAGCTGACCGAGACTCTGACCGGAGATTCTTTGACCGATAAGGATACGCCGGTCATTTATGACCCGCCGAAGACCTCCGTACCGTATGAGTACCGTGCATATCGTGCAAAGAATAAGGGAGACGAGGATAAGCTGTCCCAGGCGGTTGCCCGTATGATGGAGGAGGATTTGACCATTAGGGCGGTAAACGACCCGGAGAACCGGCAGACCTTGTTGTACGGTCTCGGAGAGCAACATCTTGAGGTGACTGCCAGCAAGATTGCCGCACGGTATAAGGTAGAGATGGAGCTTGTGAAGCCGCGTGTAGCGTATCGTGAGACCATTCGTAAGAAGGTAACGGCGGAGCATAAGTATAAAAAACAATCCGGCGGACACGGTCAGTACGGTCACGTAATTATTGATTTCGAACCGTCCGGAAATTTGGAGGAATCCTTCGAGTTCCACGAAAATGTATTCGGCGGTGCGGTGCCGAAGAATTTCTTCCCGGCGGTGGAAAAGGGTATTGCCGACAGTGTAAAGGAAGGTCCGCTGGCGGGCTATCCGGTGGTGGGTATCAAGGCAACACTGATCGGCGGTTCCTACCACGATGTAGATTCTTCGGAAATGGCCTTTAAGACCGCCACCTGTCAGGCGTTTAAGGACGGTATTTTAAGTGCGACACCGATTCTTCTGGAGCCGATCGCGACTCTGAAAATCGTAGTTCCGGAGAAGTATACCGGAGAGATTATGGGTGACTTAAATCGCAGACGCGGTCGTGTGTATGGTATGAACGCCCTGCACAATAACAAGCAGGAGATTGTAGCGGAGATTCCGATGGCAGAACTTTGCGGATATTCGGCAGACCTTCGTTCCATGACCATGGGCATCGGAGATTACTCCTATGAGTTTACCCGCTACGAGGCGGCTCCGTCGGATGTACAGGCGAAGGTCGTGGAGGAAAGTGAGAAGAAGTAGGGCTTGTCGGGCAGATGTAGCTGTGGTACAATTAAAAATAAGGACAGGGGCGGGCTTGTACCGCCCCTTAGATTTTCATAAAGGAAGTATAGTATCCTTTGTGAAAATCTAAGGGACATGGATGCGTACTCACGCGAAAGGTAGATGTCGTAAACGACCATGTCCGGCGCAAAAAAAATCAAGAGGAAAAAGTTATGCCGAAAACAAAAGATGCTTTTTACAGTCAGATTTGGAAGCTGGTGCTTCCGATTTTAATACAGAATTTATTGAGTTCCATGGTAAGCTCTGCGGATGTTGTGATGCTCAGTATGGTAGACCAAGATTATATGTCTGCGGTGTCGCTGGCATCTCAATATGCGAATATTTTGTTTTCCGTATTTTACGGTTTGGGAACCGGTGTTACCATGCTGTGTGCCCAGTATTACGGAAAAAAGGATATGAATGCAATCAACGTGGTACAAGGAATTGCTATGCGCTTTTCCATGGTTTTTTGTACGGCTTTCGCGCTGTGTGCGGCACTTTTGCCGAAGCAGATGATGTGGTTGTTTACGAAAAACGAGCGGCTTATTGAGTTGGGTGCGGATTATCTTCGTGTTATCAGTATCAGTTACTTTTGTTGGGGAATCATTGAAGTGTATTTGGCGGTATTACGCAGTATCGAACGGGTGGCGATTTGCAGTGTGCTAAATATCATGGCGTTTGGATTAAATGTGTTCTTAAACGCAGTCCTTCTTTTCGGTTGGTTCGGAGCACCGAAGCTGGGGGTATTGGGTGTGGCGATTGCTACCTCTGCATCTCGTGTCATTGAGCTGCTTGGCTGCTTTATTGTTTCATATTTCAGTAAGGATGCAAAGCTGAAGTTTTCTTATATGTTCATAAAAAACAAGGTGTTGTTTAAGGATTTTGTGCGGTTGTCTTTGCCGGCTCTCGGTAACGATGTGGTCTGGGGAGTGGCTTTTTCCATGTATGCTGCGATTATCGGAAACATCAGTGACGATGCGGTGGCGGCTAATGCCGTTGCAGTGGTGGTGCGAAACTTCGGTACGATTTTCTGTTACGGTATTGCCAGTGCGGGCGGTGTCTTAATCGGCAAGATTATCGGTGAGAATGATTTAGAAGGTGCGAAGGTCGGAGCAAAAAAGATGATGAAGCTGACGGTAATCAGCGGTATTGTGGGAGGTATTATCGTTCTTGTTGCCTCTCCGGCAGTGATGGCCTATTCGGCGGCAAAACTGACACCGACGGCGCTTGGATATTTGAAATGGATGCTTATCATTAACTCCTATTACATATCCGGAACGGCGGTGAATACATCTCTTATCGCGGGTATTTTCCGGGCGGGAGGCGACAGCAAATTCGGTTTTATCTGTGATACCATTGATATGTGGTGTTACGCGATACCGGTGGGGTTGTTGGCAGCCTTTGTGTTTAAATGGCCGGTGATGGTAGTGTATTTCCTGCTTTGTACCGACGAGTTTGTGAAGTGGCCGTGGGTCATCAGGCATTACAAGAGCGGAAAGTGGCTCAATAATATTACGCGAGATGACTGGGGAGCGGAAAATGCAGTCGGACAAAAGGCAGAGCAATAGAAAAAGAGGAACGGTCAGAACGGAGGAGTTTACAATGGCAGAGAACAAACCGAAAATGTATTTGTCGGACATTCATTTAGAGAACTATACGGACCAATACGAAGACAAGCAGGCAACGGCAGCGGATGCCGTGTTTATGGGCGGCAGAGAGACGGTTTCCTTAAACGGGATCTGGAAGTATGCCGTGGACCAGTATGATACGTGTCTGCGTCAGCGGTGGCACAGAGAGCGGTATGTGGACGAGAGAGGCTTTACCGTGCCGGTGGATTTTTCCTTTGATACCTGGCCGGAGATAGAGCTTCCGGTGTGTTGGAACACAGTGCGTCCGGAGTTTATCATTTATGACGGAAGCATGGTATTTACAAAGAAGTTTGCCTTTGAGAAAAAGGATGACGAAGCGGTGTATATACGTATCGGTGCCGCCAACTACATATGTCGTGTGTTCTTAAACGGTGAGTATATCGGAATGCACCGGGGCGGTTCCACACCGGCGTTTTTCGAAGTGTCGGAGCAGTTAAAAGAAGAAAACAGAATCATCATTGCGGCGGACAGTACCAGACGTCCGGAACAGGTGCCGACGGAAAATACGGACTGGTTCAACTATGGCGGTGTGTACCGGG
>JAFTPY010000244.1 GCA_017463035.1 Lachnospiraceae bacterium | reverse complement strand
CTCGTGGCGGGAGAGAACGATACCGAGGCGGAAGCGGATGCTATAGGGAAGCTTTAGCGAGGGAAAAAATGCCATGTTAACCTGATTCCTGTGAATCCGATTAAGGAGCGGGAATACAAGCAATCAAGTTTTAAAAATGTTTTAAATTTTCGAAAAAGGCTTGAAAAATATAATATTAATGTTACTATTAGAAGAGAATTAGGTGCTGACATCGGAGCGGCTTGCGGGCAGCTCAGAAAGAGTCATTTAGATGCCGCATCCGATTATGGGGATGAAACGTAAGTGGGTGTGTACGGAGTTACGGAGGAGGTGATTGCCTTGAAGTCTTATTCTACGACAGATAAAGGCAAAACAAGAGAAGTAAATCAGGATTACATATACAGTAGTGATGAACCGGTGGGCATGCTGCCGAATTTATATATTGTAGCCGACGGAATGGGGGGCTATAATGCGGGAGATTACGCGTCCCGTTGCAGCGTAGAGGCATTTGTGGCACAGGTTCAAAAGAATGAGCAGCCTACGGTCATCGGGACTATGACGGAAGCTTTAAAGGCAGCAAACACAACCGTATTGCAGCAAGCAAGGGAAAATGAAGAGTTCCGGGGAATGGGAACCACCTTTGTTGCGGCAACCGTATTTCCGGACCGGGTTTATGTTATGAATGTAGGCGACAGCAGACTTTATCTGGTGGGTGACGAAATAAAGCAGATTACGGTGGATCACTCTTATGTGGAGGAAATGGTCCGTAAGGGTGAGCTGCAGCGAAAGGATGCCAGAATTCATCCGAAAAAGAATGTAATCACCCGTGCGGTCGGAGTGGAGGATACGGTAGAGGCCGACTTTTATGAAGTGGAGCCGGAGAAAGATTCCTGTTATCTTTTGTTGTGTACGGACGGTTTGACCAATATGATTGAGGATGAGGAAATCGGTCATTTAATTCGGAAGTACACGAGAACGCCGCAGGAGGCTGTACATAAATTAGTCAGGAAGGCCAATGATTATGGCGGAAAAGATAATATTTCCATTATTATTATAGGTTTGAAACAGGAATAGAAAGGTGAGATACTATGGTTAAACCAGGAATGTTTATCAGCGAAAGATACGAGATTATTGAGAAAGTCGGTTCCGGCGGCATGGCGGATGTATATCGTGCAAAGTGTCATCGTTTAAATCGTCATGTCGGAATCAAGATTTTAAAGCCGGAGTTTTCCGCAGATAAAAACACAGTTGCGAAGTTCCGCGCAGAAGCACAGTCTGCGGCAGGACTTTCCCATCCGAACATTGTGAGTGTATACGATGTCGGCGATGACGGCGATTTGCATTACATTGTAATGGAATTGGTGGAGGGTATCACCTTAAAGAAGTTTATTGAGAAAAAGGGCAAGTTGGAAATTAAGGAAGCAATCGGAATTACAATTCAGATTGCGCAAGGCTTGGAAGCTGCGCATGATAATCATATTGTACATCGCGATATTAAGCCGCAAAATATTATTATTTCCAGAGAAGGAAAGGTAAAAGTTGCGGATTTCGGTATTGCCAAGGCAGCTACCACCAATACGGTAACCCAGAATGCGGTGGGGTCCGTGCATTATCTTTCTCCGGAGCAGGCAAGAGGCGGCTACAGTGATGAGAAGAGTGATATTTATTCTCTCGGTGTTACCATGTATGAGATGCTTTGCGGTACGGTTCCGTTTGCAGGGGATAACACGGTTTCCGTAGCGCTTTCCCATATTCAGTACGAGCCGGTACCGGTTAAGGAAGTGAATCCGGCAGTGCCGTACAGCGTGGATATGATTGTGCAGAAGTGTATGCAGAAGCGTCCCGAGAATCGTTATTTATCCGCGTCCGAGTTGATTGTGGATTTAAAGCGTTCCGTGATGAATCCGGAGGGGGATTTTGTGCGTATTACTGCCGGTGTTGTTACCGATTCGCCGACTAAGAATATGACAAAGGATGAGATGGCTGTGATTAAGAGCGCGGCAAAGTCTCCGGTGACCAGATACGAGGGAAATCAGCAAGCGAATGCTCAGGTGCTTCGTGAAGAGGAAGAAGAGTTGGATTCTTCGGACTCCAAGTGGGATAAGACGATTTTGATTGCAAGTATTGCCGTTATTTTAATCGGTATGGGTGCAATTTTGTTTGCGGTGTTTAAGTTTATCGATGTTTGGGGAACCGGTAGGGCAACGCCTACGCCTGGAGATTTGACGACCCCGACGAGGGCAAACGGAACACCGTCACCGACGCCGACATCTTATGTGCCGCTTGAAACGACACGTTTGCAGAATGTAGTGGGACGTAAGTTGGAGGATGCGAAAAAGGTGCTGTATAAGCAGTCCGAATTATTCACTATTTTGGACGGAGATACGGATTACAGTGATGAATACGAGGCCGGTATGGTTATTTCCCAGTATCCGTCCGGTGGTGTGGATGTTGCGTTGGATGAAGAAATTCGTCTGGTAGTCAGTGCGGGACCGGAAATGTTACGTGTGCCGGACTATCATGTATGGAATTATACGGAAGCAAAGGTTGAGGCGGAGAATGATTTTACGGTTCGTATCGAGTTTGAGAATTCCGATGTAGAGGTAAATCGTGTCATTCGTACGGTTCCGGACAGAAACGAGCTTCTTGCCAAGGGGAGTGAACTGGTTCTTGTGGTAAGCCGCGGTCAGAAGGTGGAATTAATGCCGAACCTTTTGGGTATGACTTTGGACGGAGCAAAGCTTTCCTTGGAAGAGAAGGGCTTTGTGGTAGGTGAAGTGAACTACGAAGGTTCTCCGACCTATGCGGAAGGCTTGGTTATTTATCAGAGTGAATCCGCGGATAATGTACTTGCGTACGGTACAACGATTCATCTTACGGTAAGCAACGGGATTGTAGAAGCAACCCCTACTCCGGCTCCGACAGCAACTCCGACGCCGGCACCGACACAGCCGCCGGTAGCCACACAGGCTCCGAAGGCAATGTGGGAGGTTACGGTAGATGTGACGAAGAACCCGATGTACGAAGGAGATGTGGATTGGGTGTATATGGAACTTTTGCGTACTTATCGTGTAAACGATGATTATAAGTTATATGAAAACGAGCAGACTTCTTACGAAATGTTTGATGTGTCTACGTTGACCTTTTTGGTTCCGAAGGAAGAATTACAGGGAACCGAGCGGTTGGTTAGAGTATATCTGGGGGCCGACGGAACGCCGGGACCGATATTTACCGCAACCGTGAAGGAAGTTGTGCAATGATCGGAAAGATAACAAAAGGCATTGCGGGATTTTACTATGTGTACGGAGAAAACGGCTGCCTTTACGAATGTAAAGCCAAAGGTGTATTCCGAAAAGACGGTATTAAGCCTCTGGTTGGCGACAATGTGCGGATTTCGATTTTGGACGAGGAGAAGCAAATCGGTAATATTGATGAAATTTTGCCGCGAAAGAGCGAGCTTCTTCGTCCGGCGACAGCCAATGTGGATCAGGTTCTTGTGATGTTTGCGGCGGCTAAGCCGGCACCGAATTTTAATTTATTGGATCGTTTTTTGATTCGTATGGGACTGGAAGATATTCCGGTGACGGTGGGCTTTAATAAGTGTGAATTGGTAACGGAAGAGCAGCGTGCGGAAATGCAACGGATTTATACTTTGGCAGGCTATCCGGTCTATTTCTTTTCCGTAAAGGAAGAAACCGGTTTGGCGGAGTTAAAAACGGCACTGGAGGGAAAGACCACTGCACTTGCGGGACCGTCCGGGGTAGGAAAGTCCAGTCTGATGAATCGTTTGTGTCCTCAGGCTGAGATGGAAACCGGTGACATCAGCCGGAAGATTGAGCGCGGTAAGCATACGACACGTCATGCGGAGGTGTTTGTTGTATCGGCAGATACCTTTGTAATGGATACCCCGGGGTTTTCCTCTCTGTATGTGAATGAAATTCAGGCCAGAGATTTATGGAGTTATTTTCCGGAGATGAAGGATGCGGAGCAGGAATGCCGGTTTACCGGATGCTGCCATATGGAGGAACCGGATTGTGGCGTAAAGAGCCGGGTTTTGTCCGGTGAAATCGCAAAGCAGCGTTATGAAAGCTATCGTCAGTTATATACGGAACTGAGTCAGGTGAAAAGGTATTAGTTATTTTATCAGAAGTATCGGAGAGAGAATTATGTTTAAATTAGCACCGTCGATTTTGGCAGCAGATTTTGCAAAATTAGGGGAACAGATTGCATTGGCGGAACAGGCCGGTGCCGATGAACTCCACATTGATGTGATGGATGGCGTTTTTGTTCCCAGTATTTCCTTCGGAATGCCGGTGATTCAATCGATTCGAAGTGCCAGCAAGATGTTTTTTGATGTGCATTTAATGATTACGGAACCGGTTCGATATCTGGAAGAGTTTGTAAAGGCCGGAGCAGACGGGATTACCGTACATGCGGAGGCTTGCGGGAATTTGGCCGCTACGGTTCGCAAGGTAAAGGAGCTGGGGGTACGTGTGGGTGTATCGATAAAGCCCAATACACCGATTTCGGTTTTGGATGAGGTGGCAAGCGAGTTAGACCGGGTGCTTGTTATGACGGTGGAGCCGGGATTTGGCGGACAGAAGCTGATTCCGGAGTGCGTAGATAAGGTAAAAGCATTGGTGGAATACAGGGAAGAACGTGCGGCAGGTTTTGATATTCAGGTTGACGGAGGAATCGGTCTTTCTAATGTAAAATCGGTTTACGAAGCCGGTGCGGAGGTATTTGTTGCGGGAACTGCAGTATTTCGCGGAGATGTTGCGCAGAACGTGAAAGCGTTTAAGGAGGAAATCGGGGTTGCAGATTAAAGAGATGATTCTCGGAAGAAAACTGGAAATACTGGTAGACAGAGAAGGGTATACCTACCGACTTGTGAGTAAGGTGGAAGGTACTGCCGAGGGTTCGGTGGCGGTATCTGCCATTGTTGCCAAAGGTCGCATGTTCCACTTTGAAGAGACGGATGATGTAACGATTATATACCGTGGCGAGGAACGTATGTGGAAATGGGACCACGTAAAGCCGGGACTTGCCAGATTGGAAGGGGAAACGGTTCATACCTTTTCATCAAAAGAACAGGGACAGGTGTATAACAGACGAGAGTCTTTTCGTGTTCCGATCGGAGAAAGCCTTTTGATGTATCGCGTTGAATTTGAAAAGACGGAAGAGAACGGAGAAGAAAAAGTAATCGAAAAGACATTTCCTTTTGAAGGGTTGCTTGCCGACTTGAGCGTCAACGGCGCAGGTTTGTATACGGATGAGGATATGGAGAAAGAGATGATCATCGGTTTTGATATGCCGACGCATCTCGGAATCATGTCCTGTCGCGGAAAGATTGTCAGAAAAACCGATGTATACGATAAACCGTTTCGGAACTTTTACTGCTGTGAGTTTATAAAGGTCAGAGAAGAGTTGGAACGATACTTGTTTGAACGTCAACGACTGATGTTACAAAGACAACGCGGCGGAGAAAGTACACGTTTGAAGTAACGGAGATTTTTGGAGGAACAATGACAGCAATATTAATATGCGGCGGTACGTTATCCGCCGCTTTTTTAAAAGAAGTCTGTGCCGATTATCCGGAGGCTACGGTTTATGCGGTAGACGGAGGGTTATGTGTGGCAGAAGCAGCAGGAATTCTGCCGGATTATCTGGTGGGAGATTTTGATACGGCGGAGGATGCGTTGGTGTCAAAGTATGAACACAGATGTGTTACCCTTCGTCATAAGCCGGAAAAGGATGCTACCGATACGGAATTGGCGGTGGATGAGGCATTGGAGCGGGGGACGCAAACAATTATTTTGTTGGGGGCTACCGGTACCCGTCTGGATCACACCATGGCAAATATTCATATGTTGTATCGTATCATGCAACGGGGAAAAGAAGCATGGATTTTAGACGAAAACAACCGGATATCCCTGCATGGTAAGTCGTTTACATGTAAAAAAAGCAGGATGTTCGGAAAATATGTGTCCTTTTTACCGTTTTTCGGAGAAACCACCGGAGTGACTTTAAAGGGATTTAAGTATCCGCTTTCGGGAAAAACGTTGACTGCAGGCATCAGTCTGGGGGTCAGCAATGAGGCGGAAGAAGACGAGATGGAAGTGTCATTTGAAAAAGGATATTTGCTGATGATTGAAGCTAGAGATTAAAAAAGAGCGGCAGAGCGTAACGAGAGTTATGTTCTGCCCCTTTTTTGAGGAACACAATATCGGCGGGAAGTTATGGTTGAATTTTGGCATGTCCTGTGCTATAATATTTAGTCGTATTGGCTTCTTTTTTGCGCAAAGAGGGGCGGATACGAGAGAATATACATAGCAGAGTGATTGCGGAAACGGAGATAGAAGATATGAAGCTGGGTATCGTAGGACTTCCGAATGTAGGAAAGAGTACTTTATTTAATTCTTTGACAAAGGCGGGGGCAGAGTCTGCCAATTACCCGTTCTGTACCATTGACCCGAATGTGGGTATTGTACCGGTGCCGGACGAG
>JAFTPY010000243.1 GCA_017463035.1 Lachnospiraceae bacterium | reverse complement strand
CACAAAGGCATAGGGTCTGATTCCCCGGGTCAGATTCGGTATGATGACACATACACAGGAAGATACCAACGTTCCGTTGATTTCCTTCACAATGATATGGTGATTTTCATCCGCCAGTATGGTCTGCCAAGTTTTGACGAGATGCTCCGAAAGTTCCGGCACAGATTCCTCGTGTAAATGTAAATACAACTCTAACAGACCATTTAAATCCTTTTCCTGTACTTCTCGAACCATGAGTTTCCTCCTATAAATATTTCTCTATTATACTCTGCTCCACAAATTCCCTGTTCCGCTAAAATAAACGCCTACCATCCTACCTCTACTCTCATTCTCTCCCGATACACCACCTGCCGCAACCCGCACGCTTCCGCCAGTGCCTTTGCCACCTCATAATCCGCTCCAACATCCTGCTCCACGTGAGCATCCGAACCGATGGTAACGAATCGTCCTCCGCAATCTGCATAGATTTGTAACAAGTCCTTTCCCGGCATGGTCTCGTCGTGCCCTTTACGCAGGGAAGAGGTGTTGATTTCTATTATCATATCCTTATCCAACAACCGTTTAAAAATCTCTCTGAGTTCCGACTCCACATAATAGATTTCTCCGTAATACCGCTTCGGGAAATCAATATGTCCCAGGGTATCAAAGCCGCCCTGCTTTACCGTACTGAGGACTTCCTTCCAGTACAGCGTATAGAACTCCTTTGCCGAATACTGCTCCCGCACCTTTTGGCAGGGAAACATATTCCCGATCCAGTGAATGCTTCCGATGATAAAATCATACGGATAGGCCGACAACCGTTTTAAGACATCCGCATACAAATGCGGCTCCCCGAACTCAATACCGGAGCACAACGTAAGCTGCTCCCCGTATTTTTCTTTCACCTTACGGAAAGCTTCAAAAAACCTTTCCGGATTGTAATAATTATATCCGTAGTCCTCCGGATTTAAGTCCACATGGTCCGTAAAGCAAAGCATCCGGATATCCCGTTCCAACGCTTGTTTTACATACTCTTCCATTTTTGCTTCCGAATCACAGGAAAACTCCGTGTGAATATGCAAGTCAATTTTCATCGTCTTCTCCTCTAGCTACTCATCCCAAAACAACTCATCCAAGGTCTTTCCCAGCACCTTGCAGATGTTTTTACAAAGCTGGATGGTAGGATTGTAATCACCCTTTTCGATGGCATTGATGGTCTGCCTCGACACCCCGACCCTGTCAGCCAACTCCTGCTGTGACAAATCCAGAGCAGCCCGGGCGGATTTTAATTTCAGATTCTTCATGCTACTCTTCCTCTCTGTCCCTGCAAAGCTTCTTTAAAAGCATGGAACCGCACAGAATTATCATCATGATACCGCAAAACAGGTTCAAACTGCGATCGGTTAACTGATTATTTTGAATGATTCTGCCGTCCAATGCAGCTGTAATACCTATCACCAGATTTATCACGACCACTATAAAAAGAAATCCCGCAAAAGCTCCCGCCTTCTGATTCAGGGCAAAATAAGCATCCATCCGAATACAGTATACCGCATATACGCCCCCTCCGACGAACACACTCAGTATTACCGCAATTCCCGCAGTCATAGGAAGCTGTACTCCCATAGATTCCAGCAGATACAATGCAACATTCAGAAACATCATAGAGAGAATGCCGTATTTTGCTCCTCTCCCCCGAAGCAACTCCTGTCGCTCATCATAGTTCTGTTTCATACTGTTTTCTCTTTGTACCACCGCAAGTATTATCACAAACAAAATAACACAGATTACCATCAATACTACACTGACAAACCCTTTTACACTTTTACTTCCTTCCAAGCGAAACAAAAACTCAAAATCGAATTCTCCGTCTCCCACCAGTTCTGTCTCAGGCTCATCACTCTCCGTTCCCGCATCCCAGCCCGTCTTATCAAACTTTGCCCAATACGCCTTCCACAATTCCGCATCGTTAAACGGTGTCAGTGTCAGGGTGTAGGTTCCCTCTTCCAACGACATAACGCCGGATACCATATCCATCCAATGAGCGCCGAGAGTATTCACACTGTTTCCGTTCTCATCTATGATATTACAGGCCATTAACATGCCGGAGGGATTGCTTGTCCACTTCGCGTACATCACATAGTCACCGTCCTCCGGTACCTCCATACTGTACACCATCTCCTCCGGTGCAACACCGCTCTGTGCAATAATCTTTTCTTCAAAATTTAACTCATACACCGTCTTCGGCAATCCAAACAATATTGCTCCCACGCCCACCGCAAACAATGCCGCAATCAACACGAATAAAATTGCAATCGTTTTCTTTTTCATAAACTCTCCCGTTCTTATCTGTAATCTTTATTGCAATCTCATCATATCACTCTTGCGACATTCTGTCAAGTTTATTTTACTTTTATATAAATTTTCTTTACACAGAGTCGTGTTTATTTGCAACTCAGGGCAAAAAAGGTGAATTGCAAGCCGAGATGCCACTTTGTAATTCGAGATGCAGTTTTGTAAATTGACAACTAAACATTTGTAAGCGAAACGCAGTTTTTGTACTCGAAATGCCACTTTTGTAAACGAGATGCATTTTTTGTAACTGAAATGCAATCTGTACAAAACGCTTTTTTCGGTGTATGATTATTTTAGAACACGCCAAACAGAGGTCAACTCTCTCTCGATTCAATTTGTAATCGGAGAATCCACCCCTGTTTCCTGCTTATTCATTTCGGTACGGTGTTGGCGACTTGGTTCTGTATTTTATTTTTTGAGAAGGTTTGGTTTCAGCATGATGTCTTTGGCGGGAACCTGACGACATGCTAATTTTCCCAAAACATCTTCTCCGTGATAAAAGCTGAATGTTTCGTATGGGCTACGATTATTCAGCTTTTTTCTTTTGTAGGAATTGATATGATTCATCATCAGAAAAATATCCTTTTGTGTCAAATGATCAAAGCTCGTACCTTTTGGTAAAATGCGTCGTATCAACTCATGATTGACTTCAATGGCTCCTTTTTGATACGGACTGCCTGCATCACAGTAAAAGACATTTGTTCTGTGATAGGAAGACCTTCCGGGAGCTTCCTGGCGATATTCGATTGCCCTCGGGTTTGAGAACTCACTTCCGTTATCGGTAAGAATTACCGGAAAAAGCATTTCAAAAAGTTCCGGTCCCAGAATCCTGTCAAGCGCACTAAAAACATCAATCACAGACTGTGATGTGTTGGCATCACGTAAGAATGCCAGCATCAGACTCGATTCAACAAAGTGAATCGTAAGCAGACATTTACCGCCAACCGTTCCGATTACGGAGTCCATCTGAACAACAGGGGTGTCGGGATTCTGCTCCATAAAATGTTCAAACTCCTTATAGCTCCTCCCGATGCGACAACCTTTGTCCACTTTAAACTCCGGCTTTTTATACCGCTCACGGAACCGGACTTTCCTTGGCAAATCAATGTTTCTTACATCGAATAGGCAAGCATCGATGTAGTTATAGATTGTCTTTTCGCTACACATCAATTCATTCTCGTGTTCGATATAAATCTGATGAATGGATTGCCCCTGTCGTACAAGCGGACTGATGATTTCATTTAACCGTGCAACCTCTGTTTCAGAAACACAGAGACCACTCCTCGACTCGGAAATCCTGTGATGCGCTGCTATATGAGCATGCTCCGCATCATAGATTGTTTTCATCAAGGTACATTTCCCAATGGTGGTACAGCCGTTACAAACATAAGGTGGTCTGAACCTGGCAGAACAAACTTCAAGTTCGAATTCAGGACAGTGTTCATTACACTCCCTGCACAACTTGCAGTATTGAGTCGCCTTGCGGCTGCAATCCATTCCGCAAATGCGCTTCTTTCTGCAGTTTATTCTGTTTTTACATGCATTGTACGGATAGCCCGGATACCCCGTTGCAACCTCAGAAGAATACTTTTTTATTTCTCTTGAGATTGTCGTAGGATTTTTACCTAACTCCTGTGCAATAGTATTTAGGGACTTACTTTCTTTCAAATCCTTTTGAAGTGTAAGGCGTTCTTCATAAGTAAAAAAGTTTGACATGATATGCTCCTTATCCGCCGCCAACAGCAATAGAATAACCGAAACGATTTGGTGTGACAACAAAAAAAGACTTCTATCCAAAAGGACAACAATCTTTTTGTACGCCGGTTTGCAACCATCCGCTACTTATAATTTACTATTACTAATTCATACTGATTTGAAATCGGAAGGGTTGCATTTCGATTTACAACTCAGGACCTTTCTTCACACAAACCGTGTCCCCCCCGATTTAACTCGTAGCATAACCACAAAAACTCAAGGGCTCCGTATCTTTCGACACGGAGCCCTCTTACTGTTCCCGATATGAAATTACTTTAACAACTTCTTTAACTTCTCTACCATTTCCT
>JAFTPY010000242.1 GCA_017463035.1 Lachnospiraceae bacterium | reverse complement strand
CGTACTGATACGCACATCTCCACCCAACGCAGCCTGCGTAAAGGACATCGGCGCGGTGGAATAGATGTCATAATCCTGGCGCTGGAAAATCGGGTGAGCGCTCACCGCAACCTCAACAAGCAAATCGCCCTGTTCACCGCCGTTTACTCCCGGCTCGCCCTTTCCGCGAATACGGATGCTCTGGCCGTGATCGATACCTGCCGGAACCGATACCTGAATCTTCTTCCGCTTCGTTACATAGCCGTTGCCGTAGCAATCCGGACACTTGTCCTTAATAATCTTACCGGTACCGCGACAATCCGGACAGGCCTGTACATTACGCACCATGCCGAATAAGGACTGCTGGGTATATACCACCTGCCCCTTACCGCCACACTTAGAACAGGTCTCACTCTGGGTGCCCGGCTTTGCACCGCTGCCGCTACAGGTATCACACTTATCCTTTAAGTTCAAATCCAGTTCCTTTTCCGTTCCGAATACCGCCTCATTAAAGGTAATACGGATACCGGTGCGGACATTGGCTCCCTTTTGCGGACCGGTATTGCCTCTGCTGCGTCTTCCGCCGCCGAACAAATCCCCGAAAATGTCTCCGAAAATATCTCCCATATCCATACCGGAGAAATCAAACCCGCCGGCTCCGCCAGCTCCGCCCTGTTCAAAAGCTGCGTGACCGAACTGGTCATACTGTCTTCTCTTCTCCGCATCACTTAAAATCGCATACGCTTCGGAAGCCTCCTTAAACTTTGCCTCCGCTTCCTTATCCCCCGGGTTCATATCCGGATGATACTTCTTTGCCGTCTGGCGGTACGCCTTCTTTATTTCATCGTCCGTAGCGGTCTTGGACACGCCAAGGACTTCATAGTAGTCCCGCTTGCTGTCAGCCATCTTAAACTCCTCCGTTTTGCACATCTCTTTCCAGGAAACCGGTCTGCATATTCCGATACCACAGCACAATCCCCGACATCCATGTGCTTCTTCCTTAAAACACTTTTATGGCACAGGGGACTTTTACCCCCTGCGCCATAGTCATTCAAATCCCCGGAATAGGCGCATTTTCCGCCCTTACTCCACTATTCAAAATCAAACTCCTGTGAAGGGTTATACCTCACGATAGTCTGCATCTACGACATCATCTGCTGCGTTGCCGCCTGCATTGCCCATGTCCGGACCTGCACCTGCACCCATATCCGGGCCTGCGCCGCCTGCCCCCTGCATCTGCTCGTACATCTTGGTGAAGAGAGACTGTGCACTGGTCATGAGCTTTTCCTTTGCAGCCTTGATGTCCTCAACTTCGCCCTCGGACATTACTTCCGGATTGCTCTTCTCAACAAGCTCCTTTAAGTGAGCAAGGTCAGCCTCAACCGCACTCTTATCCTCTGCAGAAATCTTATCGCCTACATCAGCAAGAGCCTTCTCGGTCTGGAATACCATGGAGTCAGCATCATTGCGAACCTCAACCGCTTCCTTACGCTTCTTATCCTGTGCCTCGTACTCGGCAGCTTCCTTAACGGCCTTATCGATATCAGCATCGGACAGGTTGGAGCCTGCGGTAATGGTGATGTGCTGCTCTCTGCCGGTTCCCAGATCCTTTGCGGATACGTTTACGATACCGTTTGCATCGATATCGAAGGTAACCTCAATCTGCGGAACACCTCTTCTTGCCGGCGGAATTCCGTCGAGACGGAACTGGCCGAGACTCTTGTTGTCCTTCGCGAACTGACGCTCACCCTGAACAACGTTAATATCTACTGCGCTCTGATTGTCGGCTGCAGTGGAGAAAATCTGACTCTTTCTGGTCGGAATGGTGGTATTTCTCTCAATCAATCTGGTAGCAACACCGCCCATGGTCTCAATGGAAAGAGAAAGCGGGGTTACGTCCAGGAGAAGGATGTCGCCTGCACCTGCATCGCCTGCAAGCTTACCGCCCTGGATGGAAGCACCGATTGCTACACACTCATCCGGGTTTAAGCTCTTGTTCGGCTCGTGACCGGTAAGCTGCTTTACCTTATCCTGTACTGCCGGAATACGGGTAGAACCACCGACTAAGAGTACCTTACTGAGCTCGGAAGCGTTAAGGCCTGCATCCTTTAATGCGTTCTGTACCGGGATAGCGGTTCTCTCAACTAAGTCGTGAGTCAACTCGTCGAACTTTGCTCTGGTTAAGTTCATATCGAAATGCTTCGGTCCCTCTGCGGTTGCAGTAATGAACGGAAGGTTGATGTTGGTGGTCATCTGGGAAGAAAGCTCCTTCTTTGCCTTCTCCGCAGCTTCCTTTAATCTCTGAAGCGCCATCTTGTCTAAGGAAAGGTCTACACCCTCTGCCTTCTTGAACTCGTCGATGAAGTATCTGGTTACTCTCTCGTCGAAGTCGTCACCACCGAGACGGTTGTCACCGGAGGTAGCAAGTACTTCGATAACACCGTCACCGATTTCGATGATGGATACGTCGAAGGTACCGCCGCCAAGGTCGTATACCATAATCTTCTGCTCTTTTTCATTGTCAAGGCCGTAAGCAAGAGCTGCTGCGGTCGGCTCGTTGATAATACGCTTTACGTCAAGGCCCGCAATCTTACCTGCGTCCTTGGTTGCCTGACGCTGTGCGTCGTTAAAGTATGCCGGAACGGTGATCACCGCCTCGGTTACCTTCTCGCCGAGATAGCTCTCTGCGTCTGCCTTTAACTTCTGCAAAATGAATGCGGAAATTTCCTGCGGAGAGTACTTCTTGTCATCAATGGTTACTCTGTAATCGGTACCCATGTGACGCTTAATGGAAGAAATCGTCTTGTCGGAGTTGGTTACCGCCTGACGCTTTGCAGCCTCACCTACAATACGCTCTCCGGTCTTTGTGAATGCTAATACGGACGGGGTGGTTCTGACACCTTCCGTGTTGGTGATAACTACCGGCTTACCGCCTTCCATAACGGCTACGCAGGAGTTTGTTGTACCTAAGTCAATACCAATAATCTTTCCCATGTCTTTGTCCTCCTATATAAATATTTTAGTTGGCAACCTTTACCATGCTGTGACGTACCACGGAGTCCTTATACATGTAACCCTTCTGGAACTCCTCTGCTACTATATTCTCACCAAAATTTTCATCTTCTATGTGCATAACCGCATTATGAAAATCCGGATTGAACTCTTTGCCTACCGCTTCAATCGGTGTTACACCCGCTTCCGCAAGCTCCGTCAGGAGCTGCTTGTAAATCTTATCGATACCTTGTGCGAATGCCCCGTTCTTTTCCGCCTCGGAAAGTGCCGCAAGACCGCGCTCGAAGTTATCGATGACCGGAAGAAGCTTTTCCACGATGCTCTTGGCACCGATTTCAAACATTGCCGCCTTTTCCTTCTCGGTACGCTTTCTGAAGTTCTCAAACTCTGCCATTTGACGAAGTACTTTGTCGTTTAACTCCGCAATCTGCTCGTCTCTCTTATCTTTCTTTTCCTTCTTCTTAAAAAGACCTTTGCCCTCTTTGGTTTCCTCGGTAGCCTCTGCTTCCGCAGTCTCTACGGTTTCTTCCGTATCCCCGGCAATCGTTTCTTCCACCGGAGCTTCCATGGTTTCTTCTACTGCTTCTTCCATGGTCGCGTCCGGATTTTTCACTTCCTGCTCTGCCATTTTCTTCACCTTTCTTCGTTACTCTTTATTCTTCTTAAAAATATCATCTAACTGCGTCTTTAAAGTTTGAAGCGTAGCAACTACCTTTTCATAATCCATACGCTTCGGTCCTACGATACCGATACGCCCGTAAATACCGTCCTCTATCTCGTAGGTGGCAGTGACTACGGAACAATCCTTCATGGACTCCACCGAAGTCTCCTGACCGATATATACCTGAATGCCGTGCTCCTCACGGTTCTCGTTCAAAAGCTCCGTAAGATACTTCT
>JAFTPY010000241.1 GCA_017463035.1 Lachnospiraceae bacterium | reverse complement strand
TTTCTTCTTTCACGTTTAAGTTTTCCAAATTCATCAGACTATAATGCCCTACCGGCAAAGCTCCCATTGCCTCGTGACGATACACCAGTCCGGTCATGGCTCTCCCCGTCTGCTTATAATGCAATGCATCCGCATACCATAAGGACTTCATCAGTTTTACTTTGTAAAGGTTAGACATAGCCCTTGCCAGATATGACACCGCCACCTCTATTTTGTCGATATTGAGTGCAGTATACCCGTTTGCGTCCGATGGTTCCTCAAAACCTACATACTCTCCCTCCAAGGCCTGCCGTGTAAGAAACTCTTTTCCGTAAGAATCCAGCTTTTCTATCATCTTCTCCCGAATCTCATATCTTTTCCCGGCAGAAAACTTCTCGCTGTTTTTCTTTAAGAACTCCAACGCCTTTAACGGATTATCCTTTATCAGACGGAGCATGGTATCATATGCCTCGTCTTGAATTGCTTTGCTCTCATAGCGCGCAATGGTAGCCTCTCCCCAACCGAGCAATCTCGACAAATCCACCTGAGACAGGCTGTAACTCTCTCGAATCTCAATAATCTCATCCGACGTCAACAGCCCCATCTTTCTCCGATATGCATTTCTCGCATTTAAAAGGTTCGCATTCGTCATAGCGCCGGTCTCAAACTCATTTTCCTCTTCATCCGCATTCCCGCAAAAATAGAAATGCTCTTCATAATCGACCTCTTCAGCCTTAATTACCATAGACGCCGTACGCAGTCTTTCTTCTACCTCATGGACTCTGTCGCATAACGGACAATCCATAAGAACCTTTTTCAACAACACATCTCTCTTCATACCTTTTCCCCCTTTGCATTATGTATACGGAAAGCTCATAACCTGCTCCGCATAATGAAACGACACACATAACACATATTCCGTCGGCTCTGTTTTAAGCTTCAGTTTAATATAAACCTGCCGATTATTAATATCCTTTCCGAACACAAACAACAACGGCGGATTCAAATCATCTTTGTCAACAAGTGTCTCTGAGTATTCCCTGGTCGTTAATTCCTTTAGTCGTTCAACCACATCACTTGCGTCATACTCTAAATCCACCAAAGTATACGGCGTTGAATACTGCTCTTTCCCTTTCTTTTGATTTCACACTTAACTTAATAATAGCACCTCCTATACTCCCCCTCTATACAAAAACCACATCCTATCAATTGATATTATACCAACCAATTGATAGGATGTCAATCTTTTTCAATATATTCTTTTCCTAGGTCTACTTTATCTCCCACACCACCGTCACCGTATCCGTCACGTCAATATCATCCGGTTCGATGTCCATCTTGTAGCTGTCCGCAACAGCGTTCGATGCGCTCATCATGCAGCGTTCCACGGGCCTTGAGACGATTTCCAGCTCGCCCCAGGAGTAGTCGATGTTTACGATATCGCCAAGGGTGACCCCTGCGGCTTCCGCCAGTACCTTTGCCTTTTCCTTGGAGTCTGCCACCGCCTTGGTCAACAGCTTATTCTTGGCTGCTTCGGTGTCCTTTACGGTGTAGTTGATGCGAAACTCCGGAGATACCTCCGTCTGCGCCAGTGCGTACAGCACCCGCCCCAGTCTTTCATTATCTGCGTCAAACTCCAGCTTCATGTTGTGGGTGAAACGGTAGCCCAGAAAACGATTTTTCCATACATTGTTTTCATCCCGGTAGCTCTCGTATTCCGTATCCACCGAGAAGCGCAGTGTCTTTAAGTCCGTGCGGGCAAAGCCCAGTTCTTCAAAGCAATTCTTTAACGCTTCCGTCTTCTCCGAGGACTGACGAAGAGCCTCTTCGTAGGTTGCACACACCTTCGTCGTATCCAGCAGCAGCCGAATCATGTCCGGCTTCACCGACAACTTTCCTTTTCCCGTTACTTTCATTGTTTTTTCCATAGTAGACCTCCTTATTTCCCTCTCTTCCTGTAATCCGCTTCAATTTCTTCCTTCCACCCCGTTGACAATGCTTCGCTCACATCTGCCGCAGCACAGCTCCTCACCTTGCTTACCGCTTTCCCGAGGGCTCTGAAATTTACCGCCGTACCCACCGCGTCGCACTCATAGCGTACTGCCCGTTCCGGTGCAATACCGAAACGTGCGGCCTCTGCGATGGCATCGATATTTGCTCCCAAAAACAAGAACTCCCAGCCGTATTTTTCCTTCTGCCGCTCCACCATTTTCTTCACCTTTTCGTAGGTGTAGGTATGGCTGGAATTCTCCTGACCGTCGGTAGTAATGATAAATAAGGTCTTCTCCGGCCGGTCCTCGTCTCTGGCGTATTTATGGACGTTGCCGATGTGATGAATGGCACCGCCCAGGGCGTCCAGGAGCGCCGTACAGCCCCGCACATAGTACTCCTTCTCCGTCATGGCCGGTATCTTATCCAGCGCCACCCGGTCGTGAATTACCTCGATTTTGTCATCAAAGAGCACCGTGGACACCAGCGCCTCTCCCTCTTCCTTTTTCTGCTTTTCCATCAGGGCGTTGTAACCGCCGATGGTGTCTGCCTCCAGACCGCTCATGGAGCCGCTCCGGTCCAAAATAAATACAATCTCCGTTAATCCTTTTCTCATAATCGTTACCTCCGTTGTGTATTGTTTTCTTGGTTCTGAGGTAACTATATCATAAGTTTTTCAAAAGAAGGTCGCCGTACGGGCGACCTTTTGGTTATTATGCTACGCTGTAGGAAAATTCTCACTTTCTATAGCGCAATGAAACACTCCACCCCATGCTCCTCCAGCGCAATATCAATCTCAATCATGTCATAAACTTCCTTCTCGATAAAGTACGAGAAAATCACATCCCGCTTCTCGCAAGGCGACAGTGCATAGCCGGCTCTGGCCAGCAAATCCTTCGTCTCGTCCAGATTCAGCTTTGCGCCGATACAAAGCCGCATAGCAGTGGCCTTATCCGGGTGATAGTCCGGGTTCAGTTTGATTTTTGAAAACAACTGCTTCGTCAAAAGAGCCCGCTTATACACGTCCGCATTGGTCAGTCCCTTGGACTCAATCAGATACAGTAAATACTCCTGAAAGGTATCTGACAGGTGATTCAGACGCTCCTTTATGGCGTTTTCGCTCTCCTCAATGAACCTGTCATAGTCGTCATTTGCCACCATGCAGGCTGAATCCGACAGCATTGGCTCCGCAATTTTTTCCGACTGTTCTGCCGGCGCACACTCCGGTACTCTCGGCTTCGCAAGCTTCTTTTTCTCCGGGCGCTCCGCCGAAGCGCTCATGCAAAAGCTCCGTTCTTCCCTCTCTGCCGGACGCGCTTTTCTAAGCGGTTCGGAAAGCCCGCTACACTCTGCTTTCTCCTCTACATAATTACGGTCTATGTAAGCCTCCAACTCCGGATACAGACTCCTCACCCGCATTCGGAAAGCATCGTCCCTCATACTCTTATATGCCATGACACACCTCCTATCGATACCGGAATACAAATCCCACATTTCCTAATCTTACACGGTCACCTTCCTTTAGTGGAAACGCAACTAACCTGTCCAATTTTGTCTCATTAACAAACGTACCGTTGACTGCCCCAAGATCCATGATAACTCCGGTCTTTCCGCGCAGACTGATGCTTGCATGCATACGGGAAATCGAACTGTCATCCAAAATAATATAATGGCATTTTTCCGTAAATTTTCCAATCAGAAACGGATCTTGAATAATCACAATTTCCTCTCCGTTGTCTCTGACAAGTACACCCGTCTTCCCGGTATCCGCCTCCATCACATCAAACTGTTCTTTAATCTGTTCCAACAGATTCTGTGAATGTTCCGCCTCGTAAAAATACAAATAGGTTTGTTTATCACCGAAAGCTCTTGCCAGAATTCCGATGCGTTCCATGTCCAGTCCCGCATTGTCCACCAGCGTATCGTCCATCCGCATAATAAACTTTAAAATGTCCTTCGGTTGTCCGTCAAACAAATTCACGCAAAAGTAATTTTTCCTGTTTCCATCCATACCGCACACCAAATCAATTTCCATGTTGGCCGATTTGCTCAAAAACAGACTTTCACTTAAATAGAATATTACACCGCTGCATCGCGGATTCAAAATCTTTTCTTTCACTTCCGCATCCCAGTCTTTTCCTGCACTCAGGCCACGATCGTACCAAAACCGTACCCCGGCGTGGTATAGCATTGCCAAATCCGCATACACCCTTTTATAGTCACGATGTGCATAGCTGATAAATATGTAATTTTGATTTTCCGCAATATCCGGAACTGGAACTTTTTCACATTGTATGATGCTCTCCGAGTTCTCCAATTTTTTCACATATTGCTCCACAGAAAAGAATTCTCTCATGTTTTCCCTCGCTGCAAATTTGTTATTTTACTGCTTTCCTCCATTATACCCCTTCCCGCTCCCCCTTACAAGCACTTCATCCCCATTTCCCCACCTTCCTATTGATTTCCTCCCGCCCAGCCTTTATAATAATATCAGATGCCGTGTAACATTTTACAAACGAGGTGACTTCCATGAGTAAGCAAGCTTCCGCAGACTCCGAAAAAAGCGAGAATCGTCAAAAAGAATCCCGCCTGAATCTGCTGTATATTTTCCTGACGCTGAAGAATTTCAGTTCCAAGGAGCACCCTTTGTCCATTTCCGAAATCCGTGACAAAGCCAACAGTACCTTTTTCGATAACGGTATTTCCATCAAGCTGAATACCTCTACCATCAGCCGCCTTTTGGAACCCTTCCGTACCAACGAAAACTTTTCTTTTTTGTCGGAGGGTGACGCCGCAGATTATTCCGACCCGCAACGCCTGGGCTATAATATTTTCTGCGTTGCAAAGGAAAACGATACCTTTATTCCTTATGAGGATGCGGAAGCAAAGTATGCCGGTAAAGATGCCCGCCTGATGCGGTATTATTATTGCGAAAGTGTCTTTTCCGATGCAGAGCTTCATACGTTGCTTGATGCCATCGCCGTCAACAATTATTTCAGTCCGGGTGACATCGCCACGTTGACTGCCAAGCTGTTGGGGCTGAATCCGCAGTTTACCATGGCCCACCGGCCGTCCGCAACGGACGATGCGGAAATCAAGGACGAAAGCTCCATGCTTTTGAATAACATTGAAGACTTCGACCGCATGATTAAGAAAAAGCAGGTGGCGGAAATCATTTACTACAATTACGGCTATAACGGTTCTTCCCGTTTGGAGGCCCTTCCCCGTTCCAATTACCCGCGCATCATCCGTCCGGTGAAAATGATGTGGAGCAACGGGTTTTATTATTTGGTGGCAATGCTGGGGCCTTCTCCGCAATACGCACCTTCCAATCTCCGTATGGACCGTATCCAGATTTGCGATGTTTTGGATTCTCCGGAGCTTTGGAAAGCCTATGCTCCGCCGGAGCAGCCATCTTCCTCCGTTTACCGGCTCAAAAACCCGGTGATGTACGGCGGAAAAGAAGAGACCATTCATATGCTGTGCCGTCAGTCCGAATACAACGGCATGATGAATGCGGTTATGGATACCTTCGGCACGCTGGCCCACTGCCGTCCCGCAACGCAGGAAGAGCAGGAACAATACTTAGGCTACGGCACCCGTTATCAACCGAATCCGGACCCGAAGGAGGAAGGCACCTGGATACACGTGCGTGTCAATTCCACCGCCCGGGGTGTTGTTTTGTTCGCCACCCAGTACTGCAATCATTGCCGTGTCATTTCTCCGCAATCCCTTGCGGACGACATAAAGAAAAAATTAACCGAGGGAAGCCTGTTTTATCAATAGGCTTCCCTCTTCTTTTCCCTTCCGGTCTTCTATTAAAATCCGCACACCTTACGTTCTCTTCCCCGCTGCATCTGATTGCCCGCACTCAGACGCTCGATTGCCTCCTTCACGTCCTCCGCCGTCAGCTCCTGCATGACCTTCTTCGTACGCTTCTTCTCCGGCAGTGCCATCACTCTCGCCGCCGCACTGATGACCGTATTCTCCAACAGGGATCGGGCTTCTCTTCCGTTACCGAAATCCTCCGTCTTCACACGCTTCGCAAAGTACTCCCGAATCATTTCGTCCGCATCCCCGGAAAGGGTGTACTTCTGAAGCTTCGCCTGACAGTGTACAATCTGTACCATCTCCTGCGGCGTATAGGAATCAAAGAAGATGGTGGTATTGATACGGCTCTTTAGCCCCGGGTTCGCATCCAGGAAGCTCTTCATCTTGTTATCCTTCTCCGAGACGCCTGTGCCGCCGTAGCCTGCGAACAGGACCAGCTTGTCCATGGCATGGGCTTCCAGCTCTATCATA
>JAFTPY010000240.1 GCA_017463035.1 Lachnospiraceae bacterium | reverse complement strand
TTTCTTGTCCCCCATTTTTCCTCCTGTGTAAACCACCAGGAGCTTCTCCCCTCATAAAACCCCTACTTTGCCAATCAACCCAAAGCATAATTTCCCCGAAGAAACGGTATATTGTACCTGCGAACACAATACCCGCATAGATTCAGACGGCAGTGCTCCCCTCACTGCCTAAAAAAGAAAATATGCTTTGTCTAGATTATAGCATGTCGTCCCACAAAAAACAAGGTTTATTTTTAAAAAACCTTACCTCACCAATAACCTTCTTCAGGACGGATTTTTTCGACCATACACACTTTTCCGTCGTACACCCCATATAAAAGCGGAAGCTGTCATAGCTTGTAAATACGCAGTGGCTTCGGGCGTGGCGGGCTCTTGCGTAGTCCTTGTGGTTGCGCCAAAAGCCGGGCTCGTATCGTTTGCTATATCTTGAAACCAAACAGGTACTCCTTGTCCCATACTCTTTGAACTTCACACAGGATAGTAGACTTTCTTATTACTTCGATGGTCTGTCAGCAACCCACGGACACGGACGTCCGTGGGAGACGACACGCGACAGGACGTCGCGTCGAGTCGTTTGCGTCACATATAAATTGAGCTTCCCCGAAGTAATTAGAAAGACTCTATCCGGAGTACGAGAAAAGAGGGTGATTTGAAAAGAGAACGGCTTATTCAGAACCCAAAAAAGAAAATATAAGAGAATGGCATATTATCTCCACCGGTAAGCAAGAGCGGGACTGTGCATTCCCTGCGACAGCCCCGCTCGTAGTCTTTTAATTCAGTTGCAGTTCTGCTTTTACCTGCTCGTACAACGGCCGGATAGCCTCCTCCGTTTCCTCCAGCTCATCCGCAATCTGCGAAAGCGGCTTGTTCTTAAGGAGCTTCTTTGCAATTATTTTTTTGCGTTCCTGCGCCATTCCTTGCGCCAGTCCCTGTTCTATTCCTTGTGCCAGTCCCTGTTCTATTCCTTGTGCCAGGCCCTGTTCTATTCCCTGCGCCAGTCCCTGTGTCATTCCTCGTTCTGTCCACACATCAATCAATTCTTTCTCTCGTTCATTGACTATCCGCTGTACATGATAGTCCACAATTCTATCCAACGCCTCACACATGTCATTCACCTGAAACCTTTCTTCGTTTGCATTCACAATAATATTCATCACCGATTGATACAGTGTATCCTCCTCATGCTTCCTGTATTCCATAACCAGTCGTTCTACAGCCTGCTTTTCCTTCAAATCGTTGGTCAGACTTTTCAGCCAGAAATTCTCCTCCTCGGAAAGCCTCTTCTGAACAAGCAACTGTATCGGAAACACCGGATCCGATATGTAATAAATCCCCGGTCCTGTCTCCGTAAGCTTCCGATGTAACGTCTGCTCCAAATAATTGCATAGCTTTCTCGGATATCTCATGCACACAAAGGTGATCGTCACATCCTCTGCTTTGATTTCATTCCTCCGCTGTGTATCGGACTTATAAAAGCAGGCATATCCGTACACCTTGAAAAAGTCGTCGATACACAAAGAATCCGTCGGGCTTTTATACTCCACAATATTATGCCCCCGGAACATCCTCCCGATGTTCTTCCTAATCTGTCTTTCGCTGTTCTTCTTGATAATCAGGACATCCAGCTGCATCGGCTTTGTACCGAGCATATGCTCATTCTCAAAGGTCAGATACTCCGCCTCCTCCGTCAGCTCAATCTGCAAGTCGGCAAAGAATGCCGCATGCCACTGCAACAGCTTCTCTTCTTTTTTCTCGTCCCCCATTTTTCCTCCTGTGTAAACCACCAGGAGCTTCTCCCCTCATAAAACCCCTACTTTGTCAATCAACCCAAAGCATAATTCCCCGAAGAAACGGTATATTGTACCTGCGAACACAATACCCGCATAGATTCAGACGGCAGTGCTCTCCTCACTGCCTTTAAAAAATATGCTTTGTCTAGATTATAGCATGTCGTCCCACAAAAAACAAGGTCTATTTCCGCAAAACTCGCCTGTTTCTCCATCGCAAGAGTTGGACTGTCGCGGCCCGAAATGCGCAGTGGCACCGGGCGTGGCGGGCTCTTGCGCAGTCCTTGTGGTTGTTAAAAGTCATTCTCTTATATTTTCCTTTCCTTCATTCGAACATAAGCCGTTCTCTTCTCAAATTATCCTCTTTGAACTTTACGCAGGATAGTAGACTTTCTTATTACTTCGATGGTCTGTCAGCAATCCACGGACACGGACGTCCGTGGGAGACGACACGCGACAGGACGTCGCGTCGAGTCGTTTGCGTCACATATAAATTGACCTTCCCCGAAGTAATTAGAAAGACTCTATCCGGAGTACGAGAAAAGAGGGTGATTTGAAAAGAGAACGGCTTATTCAGAACCCAAAAAGAAAATATAAAAGACCGACTTATTATCTCCACCGGTAAGCAAGAGCGGGACTGCGCATTCTGCGACAGCCCCGCTCGTTTCGTCTTATTTTGTCTCGCTTGTGTACTCTCCGTAATACTTCCCGTAGTACTTTCCGTAATAGCGGCCGTAGTACCCGTAGCTGCCACCCTTTCTCTTCACCTTGTTGAGGATAACGCCCAAAATCTTACAACCGGAGGTCTCCAGCTGGTTCTTTACCTTCTGGGCAAACTTGTAGCTGATGGTATCTGCGGAGATAACGATTGCCACACCGTCACACTCTCTGGCTACGATAGCACTGTCGATAACACTGCCTAACGGCGGCGTGTCGATGATGATATAGTCGTAATCCTCTCTGCTGGTTGCAATTAATTCCTTAAACAATCTACCGGACAAAAGCTCCGACGGATTCGGCGGTACCGGGCCGGTCAGAATCATGGAAAGCCCCTCCACATTGGTCTCGCATATCACCTCGGACAGCTTGCACTGACCGGAAAGGTAATGGGTCAGACCGTTATTTTTCTTTGCCGCAATACGGTGACGCCCCATGATAACGGAACGACGCATGTCCGCATCGATAAACAATACCTTCTTGCCGATTTCCGTTAAGGATACTGCCAAAAGCATGGATACACTGGACTTACCGTCACCCGGCGTACAGCTGGTAATCGCCACTGCCTTTACATCCTCTCCCGCAAACTGTAAGTTACTTCGTAATGTTTTATATGCTTCTCTGCCGTGATAGTCAAGCTCCGGCAAAGCGGTAATCTCTAATTTCTGCATTATCGACGACCTCTCTTTCCCTTGTTCGTACTCTTTCCTTTACTCTTGCTCTTGCCCTTACTCTTAAAGTCAGCCTTCATCTGCTTCTCCAGTACGTCACAGTACGGAATACTGCCGAGCGTGCTGAGCTGAAGATAAGTCTCAACATCCTCCGAAGTCTTAATTTTATCGTTCATCAGGAAGAGTACCGCAATCACCGCCGCTGCCGCAAACGCACCCAGCACGCCGCCCATCAGCGTCCATTTCGTAATGCTCGGTCCGGCCTTTTTCTCCGGGTAATTGGCATGCTCCGCCACATTTACCTCTTCCACCTTCATTACGTTAATAATATGCTTGGAAGCATAATCTCTTGTCCTGTCCGCAATCAGCTGTGCGGTAAGCGGATCCGTATGAGTTGCCTTGATGTACATGATACGGGTATCCGAAGCCGTGGAAACCGACAGACAAGCCTTCAACTGGTCCACCGTCATATCAAGCCCCAACTCCGCAATGACTCTCTCCATAACGGAACGGCTCTTGGTCAGTACCACATAGTCCTTGGTCAACTGGGTACCCAGCTGCAGATCGCTGTAGGTAAGGTTACCCTCGCCCTGCTTGCTTACTACATAAACGGAAGTGGTAGACTCGTAGGTCGGGTCAATGGCAAACTTCGCAATGCAAAGACCTGCCGCACCGCAAAGCGCACCCGCCAGAAAGATAATCCACCATCGATGTAACAATGCCATAAATAATGCCAGTAAATCAATTTCGCGTTCTTCGTTATTCATACTTCTCTATGCTCCTCTGTTCCTTATCCGACCAATCCGTCCTGCCGTCATCCTGTAACTACAGCGGCTGATTGTTCAGTATTTTCTGCGGGTTCTCTATAAAGCACCCCCGCGCGGTTTCTTCTCCGTATTTCTTCCGTACGTATGCGGCACACTCCGAAAGCACCGGACTGCGTCCCTCCGTATCGTGAGCATCCGTGGCAATCAGCTGTATATAACCTGCTTTCAACAGACGCTTTAAAAACTTCTTTTCCCGGCTGCCGTGGTCTCCCAGCACTCCCGAGGCGTTTGCCTGAAAGAACACACCCAGCGCCCAAAGCTCCGGCACCCGGTCCTTATCCTCGTAAAGACATTCGTACCGCTCCACATGAGCCAGCACCGGCATCACTCCGACGCTCAGAATCTCGTGAAAGGCCCGCTTCATGTCCGAAAAGCCTACCCCCGGCGAGAACTCCACCAGCACATACCCGGAATCCGCCAAACGGCATACTTCTTTGTTTTCTATCTTCTCCGGCATCTCGCTGTCATAGTACAGCTCGTTACCGGCAAACAACCGGAGCCCCGGACACATATCCTTTACCTGCTCCCGCAAAATCTCCACTTTCTCGTAAATCTCCTGCGGTGCGGCATGTCCTCTCCGGTAATGCGCATGAGGCGTAAAAACCACCGTCCTCACGCCGTCCTCGTAAGCCATCCGAAGCATGGCAATACTTTCTTCCAAGCTGCCGGCTCCGTCGTCCACTCCGAACAGACCGTGATTATGTACGTCGATATAGCCTTCCATCCGCTCCTCCTTCGTACACGTTACTCGATGACATAGTACGCGATTTTAATCATCTTTTTTATTATAGCCGTTTCCGCAGATATAGTCAAGCGTAAAAAAGTCCTAAATTACAAGAGCGGGACTGCGCATTCCCATGCGACAGCCCCGCGTACTCTCTCTTATTCTTTTCCCTTCGGCATTTTGTACGTCGGCACAATCTTCTGCACCATCTGACGTACCTCGCCGGTCTCATCGTAAACCGCATCCTTTAACACCGCAAGACTGTCAAAGAACGGATTGTCCTCCATCTCGATAGGCTTAGCCACGGAGATACGGTCGTTGGCCGTCTTCGCCAGACCTTCCTCTGCCATCAGGCGCTCCTCGTAGAGCTTTTCACCCGGACGCAGACCGGTATATTCAATCATGATATCTTCATTCGGTGTATATCCGGAAAGACGGATGAGGTTCTTTGCCAGATCCACAATCTTTACCGGCTCGCCCATATCCAATACGAAAATCTCTCCGCCGTGGGCGAAAGCTCCCGCCTGAAGCACCAGAGATACCGCCTCCGGTATGGTCATAAAGTAACGGATAATGTCCGGGTGGGTAACCGTAACCGGCCCTCCCTCTTTAATCTGCTGCTTAAAGAGCGGAATTACACTGCCGTTACTGCCCAGTACATTACCGAAGCGCACCGCCACAAACTCCGTCTGGGAACGACGGCTGTAGGCCTGTACAATCATCTCGCAAATACGCTTGCTGGCACCCATGATATTGGTCGGGTTTACCGCCTTATCCGTGGAAATGAGCACAAAGCGCTCCACACCGTAGCGGTCCGCCGCCTGTACCGTCTTTAAGGTACCGAACACGTTATTCTTAATCGCCTCGTTCGGACTGTCCTCCATCAGCGGCACATGCTTATGAGCCGCCGCATGGAACACGATATTCGGCAAATACTGCTCGAATATGGAATTC
>JAFTPY010000239.1 GCA_017463035.1 Lachnospiraceae bacterium | reverse complement strand
GGGAATGTTGTATTCCATAAACTTTCCCATAATGGCCCGGGACTGCAAATTTGTCCGATACAGCACCGCAATCTCTTTCCAGGGAAGCCCGGTCTTATGCAATACCGCAATCTCCTCCGCGATTTCCGCACACTCCCGCTTTCGCTCCGGATACTGACGAAACTCAATTGCCTCGCCCTTTTCTTCCTTCGCGTAGAGCGCCTTTTCGAATCGTTTCTTATTGTTTCCCACCACACGTAACGCCGCCTGTACAATCGGTGCCGTGGAACGGAAATTACAAAGCAGCGTTACCTGCTTCGCATCGGTATAATCCTCCGTAAAATGTAACATCAGCTCCGGACGGGCTCCCCGGAACCGGTAAATGGACTGGTCATCGTCTCCCACGATAAACAGATTATCTTCCGGTGCTGCCAAAAGACGTATGGTATCGTACTGCACCCGGTTGATATCCTGAAACTCGTCAATGAGCACATAGGTATACTTGTCCTGCCACTGCTTTAAGATATCCGGCCGCTTTGACAAAAGCTCGTAACAAAGCAACTGCATATCGTCAAAATCCACTTTGTTTTCCTTCCGAAGCCACCGGTCGTACTCAATATAAATCTCCCGAAACACCTCATCCGGACAATTGGAAGAATAATAGCTTTCTAACGCAAACCGCTCGTTTTTCACGCGGGAAATCTCCCCGCTGACGGCCTCCACAAACTCTTTTTCGTCCGTAATTTCCTGCTGCATATGAGCGCAGGTAATTTCCCGAAGGATTTTATACCGTTCTTCTTCTTTCAGAATATTGGCAGCCTCGTAATTATACGCATACCGCAATATCTTAAAAAACACTGCATGAAAGGTACCGAAATTCACCGTACCTCTTTGGGTTCCTGCTTTTGCCTCATACCGCTCCTTCATCTCATAGGCTGCTGCTTTTGTAAAGGTGATGACCAAAATATTCCCCGGATGCACGCCACACTCCTCAATAAGATACCGCACCCGTTCCGTAATCACGGTAGTTTTCCCGCTTCCCGGTCCCGCCAAAACAAGCATCGGACCGTCCGTATGGGTTATGGCCACCCGTTGTTCCTCTGTAAATCTTGATAAATCCAAAAATTGCCCTCCTACCTTCTAAATACAAACTACCTTTTTCTTTTACATAGTCCTATCATCGACCTTACAATGAAACTTACTCCGATTGCAATTGCCACCCCAACCCATACAAAAATAAACATCAAACTATACATCATCGTCTCGGCATAATACCGCATAAAAGGATCTTCCGTCACAGCCAAAGGCCCCTCATCTACCAGCCATATAAGCTGTGTATTCAACAACCAGGTAAGCACCAGCCATATGACCATAAGCCCGATATAAATAAGCAACCGCTCCGTAAAACGATAGGTCTCATCAATACCCAGTTTTAAATCAAACACAATATACAAAACAATTGCAATTACCGGCCAAACAAACAAAAGATATACTTCCAACGTTTCTCCGATCGCTTCTGGCAGTACATAATCCGACAAAAGCATACCGACTCCGCCGATCACATTTAACAGCAAAGTAAACAGTAACATTTGTTTTACCGCATTTTTCATCCGTATCCCCCTTATTCTCCCGATGTTCAGACCTTAGTTCTTTACTCTGTGCTGCTCCAGGGGGCTCTCCGGAGTCAGCGGCAAAAAGGTATAGCCGTTGTCCAAGCCCCATTTAATATAATCCTCCACTGCCGCAAAGCTGAAACTGCGTCCTTCCGGATGCTGCAACACAATCGGATATGTCCACTTCGGCGTATCCTTCACCATATAATTCAAAATTTCCGCCGTATCCCTGGTTACGCTATCCTCCGCAGACACATTCCAGTCCACATATTGATATCCCATGTTCGTTACCTTTTCAGTGATTCGTGTCATAATTCCCGGACAAATCATACTCACCTTATTAGAGGCTCCTCCCGGAAAACGAATCAGCGTGGTACGAACTCCGGTACTCTCGTAAATCAAATCCAAAATCTTGTTTAAGTCCTCAAAATAAGCTTCATCACTTTTATACACCACACCATAATCATGCACATAACAATGGGCTCCGATGGTATGTCCCGCCTCAACTATCTTCCGATATAATTCCGTGTTTTTGTTCCCGCAAACGAAGAAGGTAACCTTTACTCCGTATTTGTCCAACAATTCCAAAAGTTCCTCGGTATACAGTCCCGGTCCGTCATCAAAGGTCAGATAAATCACCTTTCCCTCCGGATATACCGTCTCCGGCTGTGCCACTTCTACCGTTCGCTCCGCAGTAGCGGTATTTCCCGCAGCGTCGGACACCGTATAGGTCAAGGTATAGCTTCCGCACCAGTTCACATCCACCTCACCCTCGATTTGTACCGAAGAAGTCAAATCTCCGTCTCTGTCATCCGTTGCCGTAAAACCCGGGTCCTCAAACTCGCTTCTGGCAATGACCTTCACCGCAGACTCACCCAAAAGAGTCAGCTCCGGTGCTGTCGTATCCGGCGGTAACGGTGTCGGAGTCGGTACAGGCGTTGCGGTGGGTGCGTGTGTTTCCGTCGGCTTTAATGCTTCCGTAACAGAGGGCGCCGCCGAAACATCTCCCGTATTGCCGGCCGGAATGTCCTTCTGTCCACATGCACTTAGACATAACGATCCTATTACCATTGTCAAAAACAATATCTTTCGTTTCATTTTGTTGCTTCTCCTCTGTACTTAATCAACTTACCCCTCGATTACCTGTGCCAATTCCTCAAAGGTATTCACCTTTGTCCCGGAATACGCTTCCTTGTCCCGGTCAAACAAAACAGCCGCAATTCCCAGTTCCTGTGCCACGAGAAGATTCTTTGCAGTATTATCAACAAACAGACACTCCTCCGGCTTCTTCCCAATTCGTTCTAAGGCAAGCTCATATATCTTCCGGTCCGGCTTACGGCATTTCACGTCACCGCTGACAATCTTATGCTTAAAATACTTGTCCAATCCATGAAACTCCGTAATATACGCACTCCATTCGGACACATCGTTGGACAAAAGCACAAACTCATATTGTCCGGAAAACCGTTCCGCAAAAGAAATGAAACCGGTATCCAGCGTCAGATGGTTTTCGATATAATCCCGCATATGGAATTCCGTGTCGACAAAGCCCAGCAACGACAAAAACTCGTCTGAAGAAAGCTCTCCATTTCCTGCTTTTCCGAACAGCATTTCCACCCTGAACTGCCGTGTAATCCTCTCGTATTCGGATTCATCAAAATGATTGTATGTATACGGAATAAAGTTTCCTTTGCTTTCCTCTATGATAACGCCGTACATATCAAAAATAATGGTTGTGATGTTACTCATACTATGCCTCCGTAAAATCTATCTCATACCTTGTCCCGTGTGAAAACAGAACTCCCTCCGTCAGTTCAATCTTAAGAATACAGGTATTCTCATCATCAAAATTGTTATGTCCGTTCTCAATCCACTCCGCAAAGACACTCCTCATCTTTTCCGCCATCTCTGCATTCTCCTCACTTCCGAACCAACCGAGACTCTTCCCCTTCCCATGAGCAGTAAACCAATCCCCGGCAATGGCTACAACCGGATTTTTCTCAATCTGCTTCATCTTGCCGGAAAGAGCATAAGTCAGCACATAGAATGCTCCGTCCTCATAAAAAGAGTTTACGGTACGCACATAGGGAATGTTGTTTTCCGTTGTCGCCAACGAAATCAAACTGTCTTTTCCAAAACGCTCCAATATAATCTGTTCTGTTACTGTCGACAACTTCTCCATACACACTTCCTCCTCCATTCATCATACAAATGCT
>JAFTPY010000238.1 GCA_017463035.1 Lachnospiraceae bacterium | reverse complement strand
CTTGTTTCTGCGACGGTAATAAATACCCAATACGTTTTCGGAGAAGTTGGTCATCATTCCGAGGAATGCCATAATCCACATCCAGAACACCGCACCCGGTCCGCCGATGACGATAGCCGCTGCCACACCGGCAATATTACCGGTACCGATGGTAGCTGCCAGTGCCGTACAAAGCGCCTGGAACTGGGAAACGGAACCCTTTTCCTTCTTTCTCGCATCCTTTTTAAATACACTTACAATGGTCTTCGTCCACCAGTGCTTTAAATGACTGATTTGGAATACCTTGGTTACAATCGTCGTAAGTAAGCCGGTACCGATTAACAAAATCAGTCCTACCTGCACCCAGACGAAATCATTGACCTTACCGTTAATTTCGGTAAGAAGCTCCACAAAGCCTTTCATAAAAATCCTCCTGTCCTTTTGCCTGAGAGATCGGTGCCCCTTCTTTGTCACCTTACACCTTCGGCGTTCATTTGTAATGAATCTCTCCAAGATTTTACGGGCATCTGCGCCCATTAAGATAATATAGTACACAAGCCCTTTTGTCAAGATTCCTTAACAACCTTTCCCGATAGAGCTCCGGGAACTTCAGCTTACAAAACAAAGCGGACATGCCCCCTGACACTCCAAGGTACATATCCGCTTATCACTCTCGATTCCATTCTATCCGGATTCTACAAATACTTCTTTAACTCCCTCATGAAGTCCTCTTCCTCTTTTACAATCTTCTCTGCCAGCTTTTTACTCTCCGGGGAAGCATTTTCAAACTCATGAGCCTTTTCCGCAATGGTCTGAATCCCCATGTTGCAACCGTTCATCATAATCTTTGCAATCTCGGTATCGCTGCGCTTTACCATCATCTTCATTTCGGTGGTCAGCCAGGACATAGCGGAGGCCATCATCCCCGGGTCCTTTTCATATTCCCCGTTTTCTTCTAACATTCTTGCACTTTCCGCTTCCAACTCCTCATGACGCTCGGTGCTTTCCCGGATGAGTGTGGACAACCCCTCAGAGGTAATATAATCCTGAATCTGCTGCATACTGTTAATGGCCATCTTACAACCGGAGTTACATTCCTGCAATAACTTTCTGGTGTCTTCCTGCATAAAAAAACCTTCTTTCCGTTTATTTATCGTCAAGCAACGAGCTGAAAGGAACTTCATGTTCCTTTCAGCGACTGCCCGCGATAATAGCCACTCTGTGGCTATTATATAATCCTAGTATTTGGAAAGAAGGTCTCTTCTATACATTATTTATTTCATTGCCACCGACAACACAATACCCGTAATAATTACACCGGCACAAAACAGCTTATAGCCGATATTTTTCTCTTTAAAGATAAACTTTCCGGCCAGAATTGTTACGATACAACCGGCTTGTTTCAGTAACGTCATAATCGTCACCTTACTGTCCGGGGACTGATTTGCGATAAACAGTGCCTTGTCTCCCACCACAAAAATGAAACTCAGAATCCAAATCCAGTAATTCTTTAACGCACTTACCAGACGAATCTTTGTCCTTGTAATCAGGATGTAGACCAGATAAAACAACACAAGAAACAGCATATACCAAAACTGGAGCTGGGTGCTGGTCATCCGCTGCATCAGCACCTTATCCATGGTACCGGACACTCCGTTTAACAAGCAGGACATAAGAGCAAAACAAACAATTTTAAACTCTACCTTCTCAGCCGACTCCGTTTTTAACATTTTCCCGTCCGCACTGCATTTTCTCCCGGTACGTTTCGCTCCCGTTTGATACCGGTATAATAAAAGTCCCGCGCACACAAGAATTAAGCCCACTGTCTGCCAGAAGGTCATTCCTTCCTTTAGAAAAATCACGCCCATCAGAGTAGAGAATATCACCCTGGACAAATCAAGGAGTCCGTATAAACTGATGGGCATCTTCTTAATTGCCTTGAAACTGAAAATCCAAGCCACAAAAATAACAAAGGATTTCACCGCAATCCAAAGCATATCCTGCCACGGCACACCGCCTACCTGCGATGCCCCCGGTGTCACCATCAGAAAAGAAAGGAGGGTGTAAACAAACAGCACCTCCAGTACAGAATTCCTTTCCATGGACTTTTTCTTAATAATTTCCCGCGTTCCTTTGATCACACCGTATAAAAGGGTCAGCCAAATCCAAAGCATAACATCTCTCCTAAAGCAAATTCCCCATAACCCGCTTATTCTAAGCCACAGTCTTTACCCTCGGAATGTTATAACATATTCCCTGTAAATTGTCAAATAACACCTCTACTTCTTCCGTTCCCATTTACTGCCTTCTCTTTTTAAACACCTTGCATACCTTCCAGGTCAAACCGCCGAACAATGCCGCAAATACAACTCCCAATATAATCCGGGTTGCTACGCTGTCATCGGACAAACCCAGCCAAACAAAGAGCGCACCGATTCCTATCAGCACGGCAAACAAAACAACCGCACACAAAATTCGTAACGGCATCGATACCTTTTTAGACTCCATGCCATCTACGGCAAATTCCAAAACGCCTTCAAAAATGAAATCAAAAATTAACTCCAACAACAATTCCATGCGACTCCCTCTCTTTCGTTCTTATCCCCATTTTATCCTGTTATGTAATGCTTAAAACAAAGAGAACTGTTCTGCTTTCAGCGACACAACCTTCCGTTCTGTCACCTTGTCTTCTTCCCCTATCATACCACATAATATTTTAGAATTTACATCATACTTTCTTAGGTTTTCCTTTACCTGTGCCTCGCTATGGTTCGCATAGCAATACGCACATCCGTTTTCGCAGGTGTGATAGGTCCCGATATCAATACTTTCCATACAGCCGCACTCACTGCGCTGATTCTTATCCTTGGTCCCTTTTAACTTACAACCGATGATTTCCTCAATCAACACTTTATCAATACAAGCATTGTGGGCAATGCCGTAATGTTCCAAATCAATTTGTTCCGCACAGCTTGCCATGGCCATGCCATTATCTTTTGCGATATCGCACAGCTTTTTCGCAAAGGCTTCCAACTCTTCCTTCGGTAATTCATATACCCCCAGCGCCTGCATATTCTTTTTATTCTTGGCATAGGTATCCACAAAGCTGATGACACATTTCTCCGTATACCCCCGCAGCGCCTCTGCCATCTGTCGGAACGCCTTCACATGATACTCCGGCGTATACCGGTTTGTAAATAAAATTGGATCGTATCGCCAAATCACCCGTTTGCTACCTACCGCCTCAGACAATCTTTGAAACGTGGGAAGCAACACCTCTTTTTTATGAGGAAGATTCGCTTCGATATCCTTTCCGTAGCTTGTCAGCGTAAACTGAAAATAAAACGGGTACGGTTCCAGTTCTTTTAAACGGGCAAGCATCGGCTCCGGATTTTTTGTCCAGAACACAATGCAATCCACCATATCCGGCGATACTTCCAGCTTACTGATTTGCTTCGGATTCATGGGATTTTTCGTATACACATATCCTTCCTTCAATCGCTCAAAAAACCAGTCCGAAAAGTAGCTCGGAATATCGGTTCTCCGACTGACACTTAAAATCATAAAAAGTCCTCTCCGCGCTCTGTAACAGCCGCACTTTATGCTTTTAACTTATACTGCTTACCCGCTTCGCTTTCTTCAACCATCACAAGTCCCTCCGCCGTAAGCTCCTTCAAACACTGCCTGATATGATGCGGTTTTACCGTAAGTACCGCTGCCAATTCCGGCCCCGCCGCACTGATGTGATAGGTCAGATATTCGATAATACGTTCCTTCGTCATCTGCTTTACGACAAGACTTCGTCCGCTAACCTTCACTGCTTTTACGCGATCGCCCGCCTTTTTATGAACCCTTCTTCGTCTGCTCTCCGGAAAATCGAAGGTCACGGTAATCCGTTCCGGCGCAAAGCTTTCCGTAATCTTCGGTATCAATACCCGTTTCCCGTTTTTAGTCCGAAACATCTTTGCAATTCCGTTTCCGGAGCCCTCCCCCACATTTACCGTCCGAAACATTCTCGCCAGCACACCGTTACGCGGGTCGGAAATACCGCCGTCTTTGGCATCCGTAAGATCAATGCGAAACCCTCCCGGATTAGACACCGAAATCTGCTCCTTGCTCTTCACGATTACAACGCCGCCGACACCGCAATAATCCGCATTTACCAGACAATTCTGCAAAGTTTCTTCCAGCGCAACCGCAACGGCATGCCTTGCTTCTTCACCGGTCGCTCCGCAGAATTCTCTTGTCCCGGAAAATAAATCCCGTGCCAGTCTCTGTTGTACATACAGATAAAAATCAAATACATTTCCGCTCCAATCGCCCGCCAAAGATACTCTTCGCTCCGTCAGATGACCTGCTTCTCCTATATATTCCTCATAATCCAGCACATACGCCGGAAATTCTTTCGTAATCTCCTCTACCCTTCCGAACATCAAAAGCCCGGCGACCGTCGGATGAAGCCTACCGTCCGTACCGCGCCCCAACGCCCCCAATTCATGCAAAAACTCCAAATCCATCAACGTTTCCCAAGGATGGTCCGGCCGCTCCTTCTCCATCAAATCCCGGTACCGGTCTACCGTTTCACCGTCAAATGCCTCCGGCAACATTGCCTCAAGGATACGGGCATCCTGCTCCTCTGTTACCGCATCGCGAAGCATGGCTTCGATTTCTTCCGGAGTACAGCGATAATCCCCTTCTCCGTTCCGGCGATACGCTCCGGAAAACGGGTCCTTGTCGAT
>JAFTPY010000237.1 GCA_017463035.1 Lachnospiraceae bacterium | reverse complement strand
TTTCGTTTTGGCATATTTCTACTAAAATGGTTAGGATATGCTTCTATTTCGTAATTTGCAATATACACACCGATTAACCCCTTTCCTTCACAAAAATGGTTCCTGTAATCATTTTTTCTCCACACAAACTACTCCTATTTACCCCCCGCTCCCCTTAACGCTTTCATGCTACAAAAAACCTCAGCAGACCGTGCCCGCTGAGGTTAATTATACCACTATCCTACTAAATAATCTACTGAAAACAAGTGTCTTTTTCTACACAAAATACTTATATAACCGCAAATTCTCCTGATTACTTCCGCCGAACAGCACATAATAGTCAATCTGTGTTTCGTTTTCTGTGCAAATGTACTGTCCGTACACACCCACACCGCAAAAAGAAACCGTATTTTCTGCGGAAACAGCTATTCCGTATCCTTTTTGTGAAAGCAACAAAGGCATGCGCTTTTTCTTCCCTCCGATGGAGATATATCGTGCTTTCCCGTTTACCTGTTGTAAGTCAGCGTCCAGAATTCCTTTGGCGACTATTTTTTCATTCTTTGCCCATTCAAAATAATTCCAGGTTTTTGAAACGTCCGGTTCTATCTGGCGCGGTTCTTTTCCTGATTCTTTAAAAAGAACAACTCCTTTCTTGTCCAAAAAGGTAAGTGCACCGCTCTTTTTCTCAATGCAAACCGTAAGCGTTTTCGTAGCAATTTCATAGACCGTTGCATTTTCTCTGGTGGTAAACGATACCTTTTCTTCCCCCGTATACGTCCATTCCCCGTCCTCGAAGGAATCCACCTGTCCTCTGACAAACCGCACCCTCATGATCTCTTCCGTGATTGGTGTCACCCGAAGAATTCCGTAGCTGCTCACGAAATCCACAAAGGTCTTTGACTTCTTTACCCAGCGCACCCCGCAATCAACCCTGCCGTGCCCTTTCGGTGTCAGTTTCTCCTTTTCTACAATCGAATTAAACGGATAAGGCGAGGTATTGATTTCCTGTTCGGTATTCGAAATCTGCGTTTTCTTTCCGATAGCTTCTCTCTGCGTCTTTTGTACCGGATTTTCAACTACACTTTCTTGTACATTTTGTGCCGGCTTTTCTGCTGCTTGCCCTACCGCTTGTGCTGCTTCCGACTGGGATTTCGGTTGATTCAGCCCATACCGCTTTGTCGTTCGTTCCAAAATCTTTGCCAGTTCATCCTGCTTTTTTTCCTCGGTAATCTTCGGAACAACACGAGCCGTCGCCACACGCAAGGTATCCTGCATCCGTTCCAGAGAACGCAGTTTTTTCTCTTCCGATACAGGGGTTGCAATCAGTTCCGTCAAATCATTCATATGCACCACTGCCAGTTCATGCAATGCTCTGGTAGCCGCCACATACAGCAGTTTTACATACTGATCCTCCGACGGATAATGCTCCCTTGACGGGTGATACAGTAATACGGCATCGAATTCCAACCCCTTCGTATATTCTACCGGAAGCACCATAACCCCCTCATTAAATACCGCCGTCTCTAAATTATTATCCGCCAATGTGATTTCTTTTCCAAGCATCTGCGTTACATAGGCGGTTTCCCGTTCGTCGGCACAGATCACCGCAATGGTTCCGTGACCTTCCTTCTCCCAATTCTTGATGATACTTACAACCGCCCGGTTCATTTCCTCTTCGGTAGTATACGCCGATGTACTTACCGGTTTTCCGTGGCGCAAAATCGGTTCTGCCGGGTAAATCGAAAAATCTCCGTGACGAAGAATCTCCGTGGCAAACTCCGATATTTCCACCGTATTACGATAGCTTTTTTTCAAAATGCCGAAGTTATCATAATCTCCGGTCAGAATCAGGTTCCGTAACTCTTCCCAATCATTCAATCCATACCCATAATGTATATTTTGGGAAACATCTCCCATAATCGTATAAGTACAGCCTCTGAGACAATAGGCAAGAGCAGCATATACCATCATACCGAAATCCTGCGCTTCATCAATAATGACATGAGACGCTTCACGAATCGGGTCGATTTCCTTAATCCGTTTGTACAAATAAGCCAGTGCCGCAAGGTCATAAACATCATACTTCCCCGGCTCCACAAAGATTTTATTGTCCTTTTCTCTCTGACTCTTCAAAAACGCTTCGTATAAATCGAACAACGACCCCTTCCATTCATCTTTGCCGAAATGAACCTTACAGCTTTTATTCAGCGCCTTTTTCTCTTCCGGCGTATACGAAACCGATTTTCCGGTCAATTCATTTTCCAGTTTACTCAGCAACCATTCATTCAGCGCATTAATTTTCGCCTGCACCGACATTTGAGGATTACTCTTTCTGTAATTTTCAATAGACTTCCTCTCTAAAAGCACCGTTCCGTTCTTCTCGATAATCACCGTTTCCGTCGGAATCGTTCTTTTCTCATATTCCTCACAGAAGGCTTCCAATTCACGAAACCATGCCGATTCCCCCTTCCGGTATGCCTCCTTATTACTCGGATCTGTTGCCACAATTTTATACTTTTTGTCATCCCAGTCCTCATAAAGTAAACGGGTAAACAACTGCTCCATGGTCATTTGGGAAACGCCGTATACATCCAGCTCCGGCAGCACGCCGGTAATATAATCCAACAAAATCCGGTTACTTCCCACAATATAAAAATCCACCGGACGAAACTGTTCATAGTTATACAAGATATAAGAGATACGATGCATTGCCACGGTTGTTTTTCCGGAACCAGCCACGCCCTGAACAATCATATTCGTCTTAGGAGACATTCGGATAATCGCATTCTGCTCTTTCTGTATGGTTCCGATAATCTCTCCCAGCACAGCCTTTTTGCTCTTTGCCAGAAACTTGGTAAGAAGGTCATCGTTTGCCACAATATCCGAATCAAAGAAATCAATCAGCCTGTCTTCTTCAATCTCGTAAGTACGCTTTCGAAACAAATCAATCTCATGCACTTTTGTCTCGTCTTCTTTGGTATCCTTCACCTCGTATGCACAGGTTCCCAGCGCATTTTCATAATACACCGATGCAATCGGTGCTCTCCAGTCAATGACCAGCGGCTCCACTCCGCTCTCCGAAATGCCCACACGACCCACATAATAAGATTCCGGCTCCGAAAGTCCCCCATCTTTGAAATCGATTCTTCCGAAATACGGCTTTTTACGCGCTTTGATGCAGCGAAGCAAATCCCGATTACCTTCCTGAAACAAAGACTCCGTATTATTCCACAGCGCTTGCATTTCCTTATCTTCAGAGTCAAAGGTTTCCAACATTTCCTTCAACTGCTCCGACAAGCCCTCCTGATGCCTCTCTGTCCGTTCCAAGTTGTTCTGTGCCACTGTCAAAATCCGTTCCAACTGCTGTTCTTCTGCTTCCCTACTGATTCCCAATACTTTCATTCGGCTTTCTCCTTCTTTCACAGTTTTTTGCACATCCCGTCACGATCACTGTTTCCCGTCGCAAAATATTCTAGCATTTTTTCAAAAAAAGGTATAGACTTGTAATAAAATTTGTTGTATAATATATAATGAGGTGTGCGTAAAAATAGGCACACCTCATTTTTGTTTACTTATGATACGGTTCCCCGCTAATAATCCGGTACGCCCGGTACACCTGCTCCAGCAGCACCACCCGCATCAGCTGATGCGGGAAAGTCATCTTCGAAAAACTAAGCAAATAATCTGCCCGCTGCAGTACCTCCTTCGAAAGCCCCAACGATCCTCCGATAATG
>JAFTPY010000236.1 GCA_017463035.1 Lachnospiraceae bacterium | reverse complement strand
TATTCGGGTGCGCGCCCCTTAAGTCCCTCTTCGAAAGTAGGACATTTTAATTCCAAACATTGCATCAAATGGCATTTCAAAGCAGATAAAAGTATGATAAGATGGAATGAGAAGGATTGAGAAAATGAGGCCGGAGGAAGGTCGGTTTGAAGATAACGAGGAGGTAGCAAAATGGAGCAATACGTAGAACTGAGATTGCAAAAGGATGCTTTTGCGGGAGGCTATTCCGCAGGGCTTACCATGTGTGACGGACAGTCCACAAGGGAACTGAAGAAGGTGTCTGAGGATGCCGGGTGTGTGGTTTACGAAGATAGCAGAAAGCATAAGGTAACCTTACATCGGGAAAGGTCAGGAGACGTTATTTTTTTACAGACCACCTTTGCCAATGAAAGCAATGAGCCGGCAGTGCTGGAGATGTTGTCCAGCTTTGCCTTAAAGGGAATTGAGGCAGATTCCTTTTACCGGATGCAGTCCTTCTGGAGTGCGGAGGGTAAGCTTCGCAAGGAAAGCATTTACGATTTGCATTTGGAGCATTCCTGGAGCGGTAACGGGTATCGTGTAGAGAAGTTCGGTACGGTAGGCTCTATGCCGGTGCGTAAGTACTTCCCGTTCCTTGTGCTGGAGAACAGCGAGAAGGGGGAATTTATCGGTATCCAGCTCTATTCCCCGTCTTCCTGGCAAATGGAGCTGATTGTGGTCGGCAGAGACAATACGGTGACGGTGGCAGGCGGTATTGCGGACAGAGACTTCGGCAACTGGACCAAGACCGTAGCACCGGGAGAACGCTTTACAACGCCAAAGGCAGCAGTTGCATTCGGAAATTCTATCTATGATGTGTGTGATAAGCTGGTGAAGGCCCAGAAGCCGGATATTTCACCGATAGACTGTCAGATGGGCATAATGTTTAACGAGTATTGTACCACCTGGGGGAATCCGAGCCTTGAGAATATCAAGAACATGTGTGATAAGCTAAAGGACAAGGGTTTGCAGTACTTTGTTATGGATTCCGGCTGGTACGGAAATGCCAAGTACTGGTGGACCTGTGTGGGAGACTGGGACATTAACGAGACCAAGTTTCCGGGAGGCTTAAAGCCCATGGCGGACTATGTAAGACAGTGCGGCATGATTCCGGGTATCTGGTTTGAATTTGAGTCCGTGGGCACCGGCTCCAAACACTACAATGTACCGGAGCATCTGTTAAAGAGGGACGGTGTGCCGATTACGGTGGGCGAGCACCGGTTCTTTGATATGGCGGATCCGTGGGTCATCGACTATCTGAGTGAAAAGGTTATTAAATTGTTAAAGGACTGCGGCTTCGGCTATATTAAGGTAGACTATAACGACACCATCGGTATGGGCTGTGATGACCCGGACGGCTTCGGAGAAGGTGTACGGAAGTATGCACTGGCATCTCAGGCCTTCTTCCGTAAGATTAAAGAGGAGATTCCGGATATTGTCATTGAGAACTGTTCCAGCGGCGGACACCGTTTGGAGCCGTCCATGATGGAGATATCCTCCCAGTCCAGCTTTTCTGATGCCCATGAAATCACCTGTATCCCGGTGATTGCAGCGAACTTACATCGCGTCATTCGTCCGGAGCAGAATCAGATTTGGGCGGTACTGCGAAAAGAAGACAGCATTCAGCGGTTGCAGTATTCCTTGGTAAATACGCTGCTTGGCCGTATGTGCATCAGCGGTGATATTTACGAGTTGTCCGAGGAACAGTGGGCTTGTATCGACGAGGGAATGGACTTTTACCGTGCGGCGGCACCGATTATCAAGGACGGTAAGACCATACTTATTTCCTGTGATACGGAAAGCTATTTAAATCCGGTGGGAGAGCAGCTTGTGATTCGGAAGCTTGGAAATCGGTACCTGGCTGTTGCACACCGGTTCGGAGAGTCAAAGGAAGTGGAAACCGATTTCTTGGAGGGAGCGCAGGTACTTGCTTCCTACGGTGAGCTTTCCGGAGATTTTAGTGCAAAAGCATGGATTTATGAGAAATAAGAGCAAAGCCGTTTGAAATTGAAATATGTGATGAAGAGATAAATAAAAGTCGGTCTATATATTTTCTTTTACATTCTTTGGAATATATTCGGTGTCCTTCAAGTATTCGCTTTGATCTTTACGCAGGATAGTAGACTTTCTTATTACTTCGACAGTCTGTCAGCAACGCACGGACAGGAGGTCCGGGCGAGCCCGCCATAAGGCATGGATGCCGCATCAGGGCGGTTGCGTCAATTGCTTGTATGCTTGACGAAGTAATTTAGAAAGACTCTATCCGGAGTATGAGAAAAGTGGATACTGTGAAGGACACCGGATATTTTATATCTGTTAAGAAGAAAATATAAGAGACCGACTTGTATCTAAGTACTTTACTTAATTCTTACAAGAGAAACATTTTTGAAAACCAGGTCTCCAGTACATTTTCCGAGGTTAAGGCAGAATTTCCAGCCATCCTCGATGCGTTCGGTCATTACAAAACGGAACTCGTAGCTTTTCAGCTCCGGCGTAAGCGGAACCTCGGAAACCCAGGCTTGCGGCTCGCTCCAGCCTTCCTGAAGGCCGAACAGAAGCTTAGGCTTTGAGGAATCGGTGGAGGAAGCATCAAAGGTGAGTCGGTATTCACAGCCCGGTATGAGTTCGATTTCTCCGGCCTGGGCTTGTATTTCCCAAGAGTGTCCGTGTGCCTGCGGAACGGATGCATGGAAGGAATTGTCCGTAGAATCAACACGGAACGTAGCTTCGCCGTAATAGGTCCATGCAGAGGTTTCCGGAATCTGATTTTTGGCAATGAATACTGTACCATTCTCTTTTTCTTTCTCTTCCACGCCGCAGAAGGTGTTCAAGAACCGCGTTGCATATTTCGGACGACGGTCGAAGTAATACTTGAACTGTTCTACTTCGTTGTCGAAGCTGTAAGCTGCCCAGTCCATTCCGAAGCGGTAGAAGGTAGCCTTTACCGCCTCGCCGCAGGCTGCGGCAAATTCATCTGTTTTTTGGTTTACCAGATCGGAAGCAAAGCAGGTTTCCATGATGTGAAGATAATTATCATAGAACTTCTGACGGAATTCATCGTTTTTACAAAGGTTGCGTACAATGTTCGGGATATTAAAATCTTCATCTCCCACGGACATTTTGTTTAGTAAATCGTATGAGCACCGGGTCTGTTCGCTGCCGTAAAGGCCGGTGGAAAACTCAGTATCGTAGAGGATAAAGCGCCACTTGCCGTCAGCCTTCGGAAGGTCCGGATTTACGGTTCTGGAATGCCATACCATCCAGTTGTTACTGCTGCCGTTTGCCCAGTCGTTGTTGTTTATGTAGGTTTCTACGGTCACATAATCCATAAGACTTTGAATATCCATGGAGTCGCAGAGCTTTTTATAATTGGCTGCATCGGTCATGTCTGCGGAAGCTGCCCAAAGACAGAAGTTGCGGAACTCCTCTAAATCATCTTCGGTACCTTCCTCGATGTCACTGTTTTTAATAACCGCAACATCCTCCTTCGGGATGCCGTAGTGAGATTCGATATATTCGCCGTCGGTCTTTTCACGAATCATGTAAAAGCCCCAGAATTCGCCGTTTACAAACAAAATGCAAGGTTCTGCGCCCATAACGTCAAAGGCAAGGTCCTTTGTTAAATCATGAATCAGGGCATCCCGGAAATGAAGCTCCTGAAAGTCGTTACCGCCGTTGCGGACGGTAACCTTATCGAAGCTTTCGATTAAGTTGCCGTTTACATCGGTAAGATTTTCAATGAGGCTGTATTTCATTTTCTTTGTGCCATATTCTTTTCTGGAATAGAGGCGAAAGCTTTTCTGAGCATGGGCACGGGACCAGTTACCGGAAATTCTGGCTCCCACATCGGCAGAAAAGACAGCCTCTCCGCTTTCAAATACCTGAATGGAAACCGGGAACTCCGTTTCACGTCCCTTGGTATTATAATTGGTTACATTGCGCACATCACCGGCATCGTATTCTACATACTCATCACTGCTTCTCCATTCATTATATTTGGAACCGATCATATATGCACCGGTGTCCTTGTGGAAGAGGTTGTCTGCATCGGTAACCATGGAGATAACCTTCATCTCACTATAATAATCTGCTTCCTTGCCGACAAAGTAGCTGTTGGTAGCAACTTCGCCGAATTCACCTTCCGCCGTCTTAATTACGGCACGAACCGTAATCCCCTTGTCCACGTTAAACTCCGGCGGATTATAGTCTGCGAGGGTAATATCTCTTATCACACTGTATACATTCGGCTCGTCTGTATTGTTATAAATCAGAATTTCCTTTGTGTACTCGGTAGCGGTATCGGAGGTACTCGGGTCACTGCCGTCTAAGGTATAGTAAACTGTAGTGCCCGGCTTCGAAGAAAGCGTCAGGGAAAATTCTTTGTCGTAAAAACCGCCTTCTGCGGAAAACTGCGGTAGCGACAGCGGTGCTTCTTCCGGTACGTCGGTCGGGTCGGCATTCGGAGTAGCGGTTGCAGAGGCATCCGGAGCAGGGGTTGCGGTGGCATCCGGAGCAACCGTAGGCTTATCTGCGGTGTCGGTAATGCCCGGCAGGTTTGTGTTTGCCGGAGTATCCGGATTGGTTCCGGAGGAATTGCAGCCTGCCGCCGGCAGAAGCAACATGGAAGCCGCCAGTGTACATATAAGCGGTTTCGCAACAAAGTGGATTTTTTTTCTCATGATTTCATTTTCCTTTCCCTAAGTGATATATGTAGTATTTATTGTTCTACTTTTGTCAGTGTGGCATTTTTAATTACATACTCTCCCGTACCGGAGCCGAAGTTGAAATAGATTTTCCAGTCGGGATGTGTATCATGCTCCATAATGAAGTAGGTTTCGTAATGCTCAAGCTCGGTGGTAAGCTGTTTGCTGTCCCAGAAGCAGTTCGGCCAGTCGTCACCGTCCCGGCGGTTGCCGCCGAGCTCAAGTTTGGAGTTCTCCGAACTGGATGCATCAAAGGAGAGCTTGTATTCGCAGCCCTTTTCCAAGGTAAGCTTCCTGCTTTGTGATTGTATATCCCAGGAGTTTTTCGTTACCTGAGGCACGGATACCCGGAACGAATTGTCGGAAGCGTCCGCATGGAAGTCGGCATCTCCGTAGTAGGACCAGGTGACGGTATCCGACAGCATATTTTCCGAATAGCTCTCCGTAAAGTCGGATTCTTTTCCGACGAAAGCATCCAGATAACGTTTTGCATAGGTAGGGCGCCGTTCGAAAAAGGTACGAAGGTCCGCAATGTTTGAATCATAGCCGTTGGCAGCCCACTCCAGACCGAACCGTAAATAACCGGCCTGTGTTGCTTCCTTGTAGGCATCCGTATATTGATTCAGCTTTGCGGCCACGATATCCGGCGCAAAGGTAGTATCGATGATGCGGTTGTAATTGTCGTAAAAGGCCTGACGAAAAGTATCATTTTTGATTAAACTCCGCAGCATGGCAGGAAGATTGAAGTTGGAGCCGTCCACGGAATTGGTGTTAAGGGAATCATAGCGGAAGGAGGTTTCGGTGCTTCCGTATAGTCCCGAGGAAATATCCAAATCGTAGAAAACAAAACGCCATTTGCCGTCGGCCTCCGGAATGTCCGGATGGACGGTTTTCGAACGCCAGACAATCCAGTTATTGGTGTAGCCGTTTGCCCAGTCATTGTTATTGACGTAGGTCTCCACTGCCATATAGTCCATAAAGCTTTGTAAATCTATGCTTGAGCAGAATTCTTCATAATTCTCATCCAGTGTCATGTCGGATTCGGTAACCAGATGGCAGATGTTCCAGTAATCCGAGTGGTCTTCTTCCGTGCCGGAATCCAGACTGCCGTTTTTGATAACCGCAACGTCAGCCTTATCGATACCGTAATGAGATCGAATGTAATCATTTTCTACCTTTTCCCGAAGCAGATAAAAGCCCCAGAACTCACCGTTGATAAACAGAAGATAAGGTTCGGCTGCCATGGTATCCACGGCCAGATCCTTTGCAGCATCCTGAATGAACGCATCCCGGAAGTGCAGGGTTTCCGCATCGTTTCCGCCGTTCCAAAGGGTGACTTTATCGAACTTATCAATCGGATTGCCGTTGATATCCGTAAGTCCTTCAAAAAAGGCGTACTTCATTTTCTTCGTGCCGTATTCTTCCCTGGCGTAAAGACGGATGCTTTTCTGAACAAAGCCCCGGGACCAGTTACCGGAAATCCGGGCTCCCACATCAGCTGTATAAGCGGATTTTCCGTTCTCGAAGACCTGGATGGTGACCGGAAACTCCGATTCCCTGCCGTCCTTGTTGTAATTGGTAGGGTTGCCTACGTCCCCGGCATCCTTTTGTTCATAATCGTCACTGTACAGCCATTCGTAATAGTCCGAGCCTACCATATAGGCACCGGTATCCGGGTTAAACAAATAGTCGCCGTCGGTGACCATGGAAATAACACGCATATCGGAATAGTAGTCCTCGGTTTTTCCTACAAAGTAGCTGTTGATAGCCGGTTCACCGTATTCACCTTCCGGTGTCTTTGCCACGGCACGGATGACAATTCCCTTGTCCACATTAAACTTCGGCGGATTATAATCATAAAGAGTAATATCCTTTAAGGCACTGTAGACATTCGGTTCGTCCGTATTGTCGTAAATAAGAATGCCCGAGGTATACTCCATGGCGGTATCGGAGGTACGGGGGTCGCTGCCGTCCAGGGTATAGTAAACGGTATTGCCCGGGGCGGAAGAGAGTGTCAGGTTAAACAGCTCGTCGTAAAAGCCTCCCTCTGCAGAAAACTGCGGCGGAGCCAACGGGTCGGGCGGAAGCGGAGTGGCCTCTGCCGGAGGAACAGTCTCGGAAGTATCCGGCGCCGAAGTGACTGTAGGCGTACCGGTTGCGGTTTCGCCCGGGGAAGAAGTATTCGGCGTGGTTTTATCCCCTGCGGACAATGCCACCGTCGGAGTTGACTCTGTGCCCGGAGTCGGCCCGTTAACGCCGGCTTCTCTGTTACAGGCAGTTGCTTGTATTGTTACAAAAGAAAGCATCAGTATGGATACGATTCGTCGGAGAAATCTGTTTTTCATAGAAAGCTCCTTTCCTTTGGTAGAAATAAGCATCGATGATTCGTCTGTTTTCCTATTCATTTTGCCTTCCCGAACATTATAACACAAAAGCTTTCCAAAGTAAATTTGTTCTGTGACTATCGAGAAATAAATCCATTGACAAACGGTGTTTCATAACTTACCATAAAATAAAAATATATTTACGATTACAAAGGGGAAACATGATGCGAGTTGCGGTATGTGATGATGAGAAGAATGCGATTTTGTTTCTGACGGAATTACTTAAGAAAAGTGCATTGATTCAAAGCATAAGACCGTTTTCGAATCAGGAAGAGTTTTTGCAGCAGATTCGAAACGGGGAACGGTTTGATATTGTGTTTATGGATATAGACTGGAAGCAGGAGACGGACGGGATTCAGTTGTCTAAGAAGCTGTACGAATTGGCGCCCCTGACACAGATTATTTATGTGACCGGATATAACGAACGTTTTTCCCAGCAGATTTTCCTGGAGGATTCCAATCTGTGCGGATATCTGGTAAAGCCTGTAAAGGAAGAACTGTTACATAAGCTTTTGGAAAAGGCGAAGGAGAATGCGGGAC
>JAFTPY010000030.1 GCA_017463035.1 Lachnospiraceae bacterium | reverse complement strand
GGGCGGACGGCCCTACGGCAGTGTTTATTGCGGGAAGCGGAACTACGGAGATGGTGCAGGTTGCTAATTCCGGACTTCGATTTGAACCGACGGAAACCGTGGAATGGGAGATGATATTTCGGAAGAAGCCTTGCGAGGATATAAAGGTGGAACTGTTTTAAGAAGGTTTTTTTAGTTGAACTCAAGCATAGAGTTTACAAAAGGATGCCATGTAGATGGCGAAACTACGAATATGCGCCATTACCCCCGGGAGAAAGTCGGATATATGACTGAAAATCCCGGGGGTTTTTTGTATAATGAGAGTAGAAAATATCCGACAGGAGGAGTAGTGCATGATTGTAAAAGGTACGTATTTTCAGAACGATGCAGAGAAACCGTTGGTGTACGGGGATGTGGAAATATTTAATACAAAGCGCAGAATACTTCGGGGGGAAGAAGAGAAGGAAGCGGTGCTTTGTGAGCCGGTGATGGTAGGTTTTTGCGGAACCGACAATGAACTGATGCATATGGGAAGCGAAGGAAGACTGGGACCAAAGTTTCCGGCAGGAATGAACCGTCTCATTAACGGACATGAGGGTATTGTATGGGTGCCGTCTCAAAACCGTTTTGCCGTTGTTTTGATTCGCGGCGGAAACAGTTATGATCCGACCCGTTACACGGAGGAAGAGACTTATTTCGAGTATGGTTGCGACCAAGCAGACGGCTTGTTCTGCGATAAGCAGTATTTCCATCCGGATATGTTACTGCCGATTCCGGAGGGTTATGTGGAAAACGGAAAGCTAAAGCTGTCCTTTGCTAAAAAGATGGTATTTCCGGACCCTTTTGCCTGCATGTTGTTTCAGCTGGAGCGTATGGAGGATTTGGGCAGTGCCCACAATTTCCGTGTGGCAATGAAGAAGTATAAGTTCTGTGAGGAAGAGGCGAGGGCTGTTGCCAAGGAGGAAATATTTGACCGTACTGTGATTTTCGGACTGGGGACAACCGGCATGTTTATCGGAGATTTGATTAAGCAGAATCACAGGGATGCCAAGGTGTTGTTCGTAGGCAGAAGTCCTGAAGATTCTCCGAAGGTGAAGTTTGCCTTGGAGCAGGCGGATGCGGAGTATTTACGCAATATCTATGACAGCGAAGAGGAACTGGCAAAGGCAATCATTGAGAAGCTGGGCGGACGTGCCACTACCTTTATCGGTGTCAGCGGAAGTAACGTAGAGCATAGAGTAGCTTTTGAGCATAAGGTGCTTGGTTGTAACGGTATTTACAACAGCTTTTCCCTGGGACCGAAGGTAACCTTCGATACCATGCCGTTCGGTTTTGAGAATCATTTGATTTTCGGTTCCATCAACTTCCGTCAGGATCATATGGAGCAGGCAATCGAGCTTCTTGCTAAGAGCCGCTATGACGAAATTGTGGAGCTGATTGACAGGGATGAATTTACGAAAGACCCGATGGGAGCCTATCGCGACAGAATTTACAGTAAGAATGCACCGATGAAGACCGCGGTGATTTGGAATAAGAACTACGTAGAGACCGAATAAGAAAAGGAGACAAAAACTATGAAAACAGTATTAATAGAGAAGCCTTTTGAAATTGCGGTGACGGACACAGAGATGCCGGTGCCGAAGGAGGGAGAAGCCCTGTTAAAGGTGCTGTACTGCGGTGTATGCGGTGCGGATGTGGCAAGCTACACGGGAAATCAGCCCTTTACCACGTATCCGCGTATTCCGGGACATGAATTCAGCGCGGAAATCGTGTCCATACCGGAAAATGACAGAGGCCTAAAGCCGGGGGATATTGTAACTGCCAACCCGTACTTTAACTGCGGCACCTGCTATTCCTGTCAGCGTGGGTTTGTAAACTGCTGTACCGATAACCAGACCATGGGTGTGCAGAGAGACGGTAGCTTCCGTGAGTACATTGTAATGCCGGTGGAGCGTATTTACGACGGTAAGGGCTTGTCTGCGAAGGAGCTGGCTCTTGTAGAACCGTTTACCATCAGCTATCATGCACTGCACAGAGCATCGGTAAAGCCGGGGGATAAGGTACTTGTTGTGGGCGCAGGTCCTATTGGATTGTTTGCCCTGATTGCGGCAAAGGCACAGGGAGCCGAGGTGTATGTGGCGGATGTATTGGACGGCAGACTGGAAAAGGCAATGCACTTCGGAGCAACGGGTGTCATTAATTCCGCGACGAGCGACATTAAGGAAGAGGCCATGAAGATTACAAACGGTAACGGCTTCGATGTGTGTGTGGAGGCTTGTGGACTTTCTGTTACGTTCCTTTCCTGTATTGAGTGCGCAGCCTTTGCGGCAAATATTATTTTAATCGGAAACGGAAAGAAAGAGACTACCTTCTTACACTCCATTTTGCTTAAGAAGGAGCTTAATGTGTTCGGCAGCAGAAACTCCTATGCCAGTGATTTTAAGGCGGTTATCGACTTGATTGCAAGCGGAGAAGTAAATGTACTGGATATGGTAAGTGCAGTATATCCGATGGAGCGTGCGGACGAGGCCTTTAAGGCATTGGCGGAAAACGACGGCAGCTTGTCCAAGGTATTAATCGAGATGTAGTTCCGAAAGAGAGGGATGACGGTATGAAGGAAACCATAATTCAGTTCGGTGAGGGCGGCTTTTTAAGAAGCTTTGCCGATGTGTTTGTACATAAAATGAACGAGCAGGGCTTGTACGACGGCAAGGTAGTTGTGGTACAGCCCATTGCAAAGGGATTGATTCCGGTGATTAATGAGCAGAAGGGTGTGTATCACCAGTTTTTGCGGGGAATCGAAAACGGAGAGGTAGTAAACGAATGCATTAAGGTAACCTCTATTTCCAGAGGTGTGGACCCGTATACCGATTATGCGGAGTATTTGAAGCTGGCCCACAATCCGGATATGCGGGTGATTATTTCCAATACCACAGAGGCCGGCATTGAATATTTGGGTACGGAAGGGTTTGACGATGCACCGCCGAAGTCTTTTCCTGCGAAGCTCACAAGGTTGTTGTATGAGCGCTTTGAGGCTGGACTTGCGGGCTTTATTATCCTGTCCTGTGAGCTGATTGACAATAACGGCAAGGAGCTTCTGGATTGCGTGTTAAAGTATGCGAAGCTTTGGAAGTTGCCGGAAACGTTTGTACAGTGGGTACAGCAGGAAAATCATTTCTGCAACACGTTGGTAGACCGTATCTGTACCGGCTATCCGAAGGATGAGGCGGCGGAGCTGACCGCGTTTCTGGGAGAAGAAGATAAGCTAATGAACACCGCAGAGATTTTCCATTTATGGGTTATCGAAGGAGACTTTGAGCAGGAGTTTCCTCTGAAGGCAGCGGGGGTGAATGTCATCTGGACTCCGGACGTAAAGCCTTATAAGAAGAGAAAGGTGCGTATTTTAAACGGGGCCCATACCTCGATGGTATTGGCGGCAAGATTGTACGGACTTTCCACGGTAAAGGAATGTCTGGACGATATCACGGTGCGGGCATTTTTGGATAAGACCTTGTCGGAGGAAATTATTCCGACCCTCGGAAGTACCGAAGAGGACATTACCTTTGGTAAGGCGGTGTTGGACCGTTTTGCAAATCCGTTTGTAAAACATCAGCTTCTTAGTATTGCACTGAATTCTGTCAGCAAGTTTAAGGCGAGAGTGCTTCCGACGCTTTTGGAATATTATGAGGAACGTGGTGTGCTGCCGAAGTGCATGACCTTCTCTCTGGCGGCGTTGATTGCCTTTTATCGTACCGCGGAAGCCAATGACGGTGAAGAGATTATGGAGTTTATGAAGACAGCTTCTGTAGCGGATATTTTAAAGAAGGAGCAATATTGGGGCAGAGATTTGTCCTTTATGTTGTCTGAAGTAGAGTATTATTATAATTTGATAACCACACAGGGAATGGAACAGGCATATGCGGAGGTGCTTGCATGAAGCAGCTGAGAATACATCCTTCCGACAATGTGGCGGTGGAGGTTGCAACCGGTCATAAGGTAGCTCTTTGTGACATTAAGACGGGAGAAAATGTAATCAAGTACGGTTTTCCTATCGGCCATGCCATAAGGGATATCAGAGAAGGAGAGAGGGTACATACCGACAACCTCAAAACCAATTTGAAGGATAAGCTGACCTATACCTATCAGCCGAAAACCTTCGAACTGCCGGATGTGCCGGAGTATACTATCAATGCTTATGTGCGGGAAAACGGTGAAATCGGCATTCGGAACGATATCTGGATTGTGAATACGGTAGGTTGCGTGAATAAGATTGCGGAAAAGCTAAGTGCTCTTACGGGGGCGTTAGCGTTCCCTCATCCTTACGGTTGTTCCCAGTTGGGAGACGATCACGAAGTGACCCGGAAAATATTAAAGGGACTGGTAGAGCATCCCAATGCCGGTGGTGTACTGGTGCTGGGGTTGGGCTGTGAGAATAATAATATTGCATCCTTCAAAGAGGTTTTGGGCGAAGTGGATATACGTCGTGTAAAGTTTTTAAACGCCCAGGATTTCGAGGATGAGATTGCGGAAGGCGTACGGTTGATCGAAGAGTTGAAGGTCTATGCAGCTACCTTTACCCGTCAACCGGTGCCGGTTTCAAAGCTGAAGGTGGGCTTGAAATGCGGCGGGTCCGACGG
>JAFTPY010000235.1 GCA_017463035.1 Lachnospiraceae bacterium | reverse complement strand
GGAGTATCTGGTGGAAAGGGAGGTGTTGGTATGAATTCGGAAAAGTTTTCAGATGCCCTTGGAAAAATTGATGTCGGTTATGTAGAAGAAGTGATGGATTACAAAGCAAAAAAGAAGCCGACCGGGCTGATATGGAAATTGGCGGTTGCCTGCGCTGCGCTGCTTGCGTTGACAATCGGTGTACGTCCGTTGTTTCATAAAGATAGGGAGAATCCTTCGGACTTTACATTATTAGCTTATGCATCACAGAACGGAACGGTAGTGGAGAATAAGGTACAGGAAGGTACACGTGTGCCAATCAGTTTTTTTGAAGCGGAGAACGGAGTGAAGGGATTCGTATTTGCTTATAACAAGAAGTCTCCGGGAGAGATAAGTGCCGTAACCACTATGCCGGAGGGAGAATTCTCCGATGTACTTGAGGAAATTGTCGGTTTGAAGCTGGGCACGGATAAAAACTATGTGTTTTATATTCCGGAACAGGAGAAAGGATTTCCGTACCGTTTTATGATGACGTATACGGACGTGGAGACAAATTTGGTGCATTTTTGCTATCTTCTGGTGGAGGAAACAGAAGACGGGTACAGTGCGGTAATCGAAAGAACGGAAAGTGTGGAACGGAAGGGATAGGAGTAACAGCGAAAATAAGATACTCGGTATGAAGAAGGGAGTGGTGTTATGGGTAAGATAAGAATACTGTTGAACTGTATTTGTATGGGAATCATGACTTTGTTTGTGTCCTGTAACAAAGAACCTAACGAACTTTTGAAGGATGTGCTTCCGGAGGAAGAAAAGACGGTTGTATTTATGGAGTATCAAAAGGAAGATTCCGTAAGCTATACGTTAATAGACGAAAACGAAGTGAACAGATTTCTGGAGCAAATCAGCCGGTTGTCTGCCAAGCCGGCAAAGGAGTGGACAAATGAGTCGGTTACTTTGCCGATTTACGGTATTGCGGTGGCACAAAAGGCGGACGATGAAGCCTTGGAACCGCATATTACATACGGGTATTGGAGCAACGGATACTGGATTATGCCGGACGGACAGGCGTACAAGGTGAAGTTGCCGGCAAAGGAAATAAAAGAGGACTATAGGTGGGAGAGTGAGAATTCTTTTTCCTCTATTACGGATGCCGGAAAGGTCGGACCGCTTGTATTGAATGAAAAAGGTTGGAGGAAGGAGCTTTTGACCGAAGCACAGCCTGTGACAACGGTTCCGGGGTTGGTGACGACAGCTGTAAAATACGGCAATACACTTACAGTTACCATTGAGAATCAGGGTGAACAGGCGTATATGGTTGAGAAATATGAGTATGTGCTTGAAGTATGTCCGGATGAAGGCTGGTATGAGATACCGCTTTCTGTATGGAGTCGCTTTTCACGGGAGGATGGGCTGTCAATTTTACCGGGGCAGGAAGCGACCATGCGGTATTCCTTGCGGATATATGACAGTTTGCCGGACGGAGCCTATCGCTTGGTCACCGGTTCCGGAGAGAAAAGAGAGAGTCTGGTGGAATTTGTATTGGAACAATCTGTCGTACCGACACCTATAGCAGGGCCGGAAATACCGAGAAACTTAAACGGTCTTCAGATAATTATCGGAGATACTTATTCTCCGGAGGTTACTTCTGTTCCGACCAACGCACAGGAAGAGGCAATCCGGTTATACCGTGAGGAGATTATGCAGACCCATAACTGTACCATCGGTGCAAAGAAGGTGGCTGATTGGGACAAGATGCAGGAGGTTTATATAAGCTCTGTAGAAGCCGGAAAGCCGGTGGCGCAGGTGATTGAACTGGACTATCGGTTTATCGCAAAGCCGTTAGCTAAAGGACTGTTCTACGACCTGGCTACGCTGGAGGAGTTGGGGATAAGTAATGATGACAGAGAACGTTGGGATAAGTGGAGTGATGCGGTAACGAAGGTTATGACCAAGGGGAAGAGTATTTACGGTATGAGATCGGAGTGGATGGAGCCGGGAGGAGGAATCATCTTTAATAAGAGGCTGTTTGAGGAGGCGGGGCTTGACCCGGATTTACTTTATGATTTGCAGGCAAGGGGAGAGTGGACCTGGTCGAAGTTTGAGGAAATTTGTGAAATCTTAACCCGGGATACGGATGGGGACGGGAAGACGGATGTGTATGCCACCTGTTCGGATGCTGCGGATACCTTGCAGTGTCTGGTGACTTCTACGGGCAAGGATTTTATTGCAGTGGATAAAGACGGAATGATTTACAATAACTGTAAGGATGAGTCTGTGCTGGGGGCCATGGAGTTTGCGGCAGAGCTTTACACAAAGGGGTATGAGATGCCTAAGCCGTCAGGTGCGGCAGCGGACCGGCATATTTCAGTATTTCGGGAAGGAAAGGCAGCAATGCAGTTTGCGGAGGAAGCACTTTGTAAGCCGGATGCGCCTTACGGAAAGAACAACATGACGGATGAGATAGGGTTTGTGGTACCGCCGAAGCCGGACGGACAGGAAGAGTATTATACCTATGTGTACGGAAATGTATGGGTGATTCCGGCTTGTTACGATGCGGAAACGGCGGCGGATATTGCTTTTGCGTATAACCTTTATACCAATGAAACTCCCGGATATAATGATGAGCCGGCTTTGTATCAAGAACCGTATTACGCACATTTTAAGTACGATCGTGCCTGCGATGAAACCCTTCCGCATTATAACGATAATAGAAAGGAGACAGTGAACTTCTTAACCCGTTATCTGGTGGATGGGCTGGATATTTGTGATTTGACAAAGAACTATCCTTTTGCGGAAAAAACACCGGAGGTATGCGTGGATGAGGTCTGGGATTCCTGGCAGAAATTGATTGATGAGAGTAACGGAGTCGGAATATCAGAGAACGGTGTAAGTGAAGTGAAATAGCAACATGTTTGTTCTCCTGCGTTTGATGAGTAAAGCATCAAGCGCAGGAGTTTTTCTTTTATGGGAAGTCTTATTTTGTTCCTTCCAGCGCCTTAATCAGCTTGTTCAGGCGACGGATTTGGTTTATGTAGATAACAAACGGCACGATGAAAATGAGAAGAGAAAGTACGGTAACGATGCTTAAAAAAATACCGAGCACCGGTCCTGCGTTTTTAAGCGGATCAGCCAGCCGGAACAGAGTGAGTATGCTCGGAAACAGTAAAATAAACGGAAGCATTCGTAAAAACTGTCCGTGTACCACCCGTTTGCAAAGCTCCAGCTTGGATTCACGATCTCCGAAGAGGGTGGTATCGGTTTCTTCTCCTTCTACGCGTTTCTTGCGGAAATAGCACCAATGGTCGTTTTGGAAGATATATTCCCAACCGAAGTCCCGGTACATCTGGAGATAGTCTTCTCCTGCAACGCCGTTTTCTAAGTAATCCAATTCATAGACCCAATCCTCTTTTTCGGATTTTTCAAATTGATAATGAAAGCCGTCGGTGGAGATAAATTTCCAGCCTTCCCTGTGCATAAAAGAAAGCCAGGCTGCTTCCTGATCAAATTCGCTGATATAGAACTTTTGCTTTTCAATTAAGATATTCGGATTAGTTATTTTCTTGTTTTTTCTCATGATGTTGTACCTCCTAAAAATTCACCCTTGCTGTTTTTATAAAGTCGCTCAATGCGGGCCAGCTCTAAGTCCAGAATTTCGTGTCCCAGTAAAGTGATATGATAAAACTTCCGTTTTTCTTCTACCTTAACAAGATAAATCAGGCCGTCCTGCTCCATTTTGGAGAGGGTACCGTACATGGTGCCGGGGCTGATGTTGAGTTCCCCCCCGGTCATTTGTTTTACCTGTTGGCCGATGTTGTAGCCGTGGTTCTCATCCTGTAAACAGTAGAGAATATAAAACCCGGTTTCGGTCATGGGGATATAGATGCGTTTCAGTTTGTTATCCATAAAGTTTCCTTTCCTGCTGTACCGATGGGAACGGGTCAGCATATATTAGGCAGTGTAGTGAAATATTGTACTTCAATATATCTTACTTCGATACATTTTGGTACGATATATCGAACCTCGATATTTAGTATATCGAACTTCGATATATTTGTCAATATGCTTTTTGAAAAAAGTGTCCCGGAACTTTTTTTGTTTTAACCGAAAATTTATGGACAAACTTTTAAATGTATGATATCATGAGATGTAGAGATGAAAACTATATGATGTGACAAGAAACGACATAACATAAAGGAAGAGGGATTTTGATTATGGTGAGAAGGCTGATTGCAGACAGTTGTGCGGATTTTACGCCGGAAAAGAAAGAATGGACAGATGTGCGTCTGGTGCCGCTGACGTTAACAGTAGATAAGGAAGATGTGATAGATGATGACACGTTTTGTCAGAAAAAGTTTTTGGAGAAGATGAGAAAGAGCCCGGAGTGCCCGCGATCTGCGTGCCCGTCTCCGGAGCGTTATATGAGAGAGTTTGAAGGTGCGGACGAGATTTTTGTGGTGACCTTGTCCAAGCACCTGAGCGGTTCTTATCAAAGTGCAATGTTAGCGAAGCAGATGTATCAGGAAGAGCACCCGGAGGTTAAGATTGAAGTGGTGGATTCCTGGTCTGCATCCGTAGGGGAGTCTATTATTGTGTTAAAGCTTCGTTCTTTATTGGAGAAGTTTAGCTTTGAAGAGATTGTAAAAAAGATTACCGCATTCCGAAACGGAGCCCAGACGAAGTTTGTATTGGAGGATCTGGATGTATTTATTAAGAACGGACGTCTTACCCAGGTACAGGCAATTTTGTGTAATGCTTTGAATATTAAACCTCTTCTTGCAGGTAAGGAAGGTCAGATTGTGAAGCTTGACCAGGCGAGAGGGGTAGAGCGTACCTTAAAGAAATTGGTGGACGCTGTTGTGGCGGATGTAAAGGAGGCAACGACGAAAACGCTTGCCATTGCCCACTGCAATCATCCGGCAAGAGCCGAAGCGGTAAAGCAGATGATTATGAGCAAGGTACCGTTTAAGGAATGTATGATTGTGAACACCGGAGGTGTAAGCACCATGTATGCCAATGAGGGCGGAATTATTGTGGCGTATTAATAGTAAAGGGAGTCATCCTAAAGGAGGGCTCCCTAAAATGTTTATTGTGTAGAATCTGTTTTCACGATATACTCAGCTAGTGCTTCTTCTACGGTGGCGTTTAAGCTTTTTCCGTTTTCAAATGCATAAATTGCTATGGTTCGGTGTAAGTCGGGACTGATTCTGACATTAAAGGAACCTTTGTACGGCTGTTCCGGTGAAACGTTTCGTTCTGCGCAGTCCTGTAAATATGCATCGATCACAGTTTGAAAATCTTCTTCCAGTTCTTGAACAGAATTCCCTTCATAGGATAACAAGGATTTTAAACCGAGAACTTTACCGAACAGACAATGGTCTTCCTTGGAATATTCTACAGTACCGTTATAATTTTTGTAGTATAATAGATTGCTCATAATAAGTCATCCTTTCTCAGTTTTTCTATGATTTGGTCCAATACATATCTTTTTAATATTCCGTTAGGATGAGGTCTGTGGAAATTAATTACCTCGTTGCTGTTGTCCTTTGTGAATTTTACACCGGAGCCGGTGCCGCCTTGTTTTAGGTTGTAACCGAAATAGGATAATAAGGAGACCATTTCATCAAATGTAAAGTCTTTGGGGTTTCGTAATAGTCTTTCTATCAGTTTGTCTTTTTGACTCATCTGTGTTACACCTCCGTCTAAGAAAAGTATATTATATTTCTAATTAAAATGCAACTAAAATTAGTTGCACGCGGGACTGCGAATTAGAAAAGTACCCACTTGGAAGAAGAAATCCTTTAGGCATATTATCCTGTTTTTAGCAAGATAATATTGCTCGAAAAATTTTTTAAAAATTATTAAAAAAAAGTGTTGACATTTCTTTAAAAATGTTGTAAGATATCACAGTCGGGTTTGAACGACAGCAAAAAAATCAAATAATAAAATCATCGAGGCGTGGCTCAGTTTGGTAGAGCGCTGCGTTCGGGACGCAGAGGTCGCAAGTTCGAATCTTGTCGCCTCGATTTTATTTTTAGCCTGTTTTTGGTTGAATGCTGGAATAGCTCAGTCGGTAGAGCACTTCACTCGTAATGAAGGGGTCGTCAGTTCAAGTCTGATTTCCAGCTCTACTCGAAGTCTGATGTCCTTTCGGAGGAAAAGGGATCAGGCTTTTTTTTTCGTGAAGGCAAAGTGAGCATGCGAGAAATCTGCGTGATGCCTTCACGAAAATAGGATGCGGTTGACGTAATATTTTTCATGTGGCATAATATTCGTGAAGGCACCGAAAGGAGGCACGCATGGCAAAGGGAGCAAATCAAAAGAAAAAATTGTTTTGTATTTTGGCTCTTTTAGAACGGGAGTCCGACGAGACCCATCCGGTTTCCACTGACCGTATCATCGACTATTTGGCAGCCAACGATATTAAGGCGGAACGAAAAAGCATTTATGACGATATGAGGGTATTACAGGAGTTGGAGTATGATGTGATTTCCTGTGGACGAAAAGGATATTATCTCGGAGCCAGAGCGTTTGAACTTGCGGAGTTAAAGCTTCTTGCGGATGCGGTGCAGTCCTCGAAGTTTTTGACGGAGAAAAAGTCTCATGAATTGATTAAGAAGCTGGAACGGTTTTGCAGTCGGCATGAGGCCGGGAAATTGCAACGTCAGGTACATGTATTTGACCGTGTAAAGACCATGAATGAAAGTGTCCTCTATAATGTGGATACCATACATGAGGCAATTGCGGAAAACCGTACGATTTCTTTTCAATATATGAAATGGAACGGAAAAAAGGAGCTGGTTCCCCGGCACGAGGGGAAACGGTATCTGGTCAGTCCTTATATCCTTATGTGGGAAGAGGAAAATTATTATCTGGTAGCCTACGATGAAGAGGCGAACGGACGCAGATTCTATCGCGTGGATAAAATGGCAGATATTAAAATAGAGGATGCTCCGAGAACTCATAGTGAGGAGTTTACGGAAAATGCTGCGCTATTATCAAAGAAAACTTTCGGAATGTATGATGGGAAGGAAGAGAGGGTAAGGCTTTCTTTTGAAGAACCGCTTTTGGGCGTTGTAATTGACCGCTTCGGTACGGAGGTAATTCTTCTTGATAAAGGCGAAGGGCGATATGAAGCAGCGGTGGATGTACAGGTGAGTCAACAGTTTTTTGGCTGGGTGTGCGGTGTATCGGGAGTAACTATTGTGGAACCGAAGCATGTGGCGGAAGCATATAGAGCGCATTTGAAAAGACAATGCGAGAACTATGAACAATAGAATAAACCAAGGAGGACGGTTGTATGAGTAAGAAGGAACAGGTAAAGGCTTTGATTACAAAGCAGGAATGCATGACCGGTGAAATTTTCGAAATGAGAATCAAGGCAGAGGGGATTGCGGCGGAAGCAAAAGCCGGACAGTTTGTATCGCTGTATTGTAAGGAAGGCGGAAGATTGTTGCCGCGTCCTATCAGTATTTGCGGAATCGATAAAGAGAAGGACGAGCTTCGTTTGGTATATCGTATTGCAGGAGAAGGAACGAGAGAGTTCTCGAAAATGAAGGCCGGAGATGAGATTACGGTAACGGGACCTCTCGGAAACGGTTTTATGACAGAGGATTTAAAGGAAGGCATGCATGCGGTGCTTCTTGGCGGTGGTATCGGTATTCCGCCGATGCTTGAACTTGCTAAGGCTCTGCCGGGAGAAAAGACCATTGTGCTTGGTTACAGAGATGCGGATACCTTCCTTGCAAAGGAGTTTGAAGCTTACGGTAAGGTAGTGATTGCTTCTGATAACGGTGCGGTAGGTACGAAGGGAAATGTCATCGACGCCATGAAGGCAGAGGGAGTAAAGGGCGACCTGTTCTTTGCCTGCGGACCGAAGCCGATGCTTCGCGGTATCAAGGAATACGCGGCAGAGCAGGGTGCACGTGCACAGCTTTCCTTAGAGGAGCGTATGGCTTGCGGTATCGGTGCATGTCTTGCTTGTGTGTGCAAGACCACCAAGGTGGACGAGCATTCCCAGGTAAATAACACCCGTATCTGTAAAGAGGGTCCGGTGTTTTATGCGGAAGACATTGAGCTTTAATTGTACGAAGGAAAGGATGGTAAAAATATGAATCTGTCAGTAAATATTGCAGGTGTT
>JAFTPY010000234.1 GCA_017463035.1 Lachnospiraceae bacterium | reverse complement strand
TAAATAGGAGTAGTTTGTGTGGAGAAAAAATGATTACAGGAACCATTTTTGTGAAGGAAAGGGGTTAATCGGTGTGTATATTGCAAATTACGAAATAGAAGCATATCCTAACCATTTTAGTAGAAATATGCCAAAACGAAAAATCAGTGAGGAACAGATACGTAGTGCGTTGGCGAAGGTATATGTCATTTCTGATTACTATAAATCGAAAATAAAATTAGACAAGCATGTGGCAAGTTTTAAGCGGAATGCCGGAGGTAATGAGGAATCGGTACACTATCGTATAACTCAACATAAGTCGACATCCCCGTATCCGTGGTATTCAATAAGCGAAAATAAAGTTAGTAGTTTGAAAAATAGCGGGATCAAAACAATGCTTTGCCTGTTTTTTGATGATACAGAAAACAAAGGAAATAGTATTGCGGTGTACTATAAAGAAGTAGATTTAGAGGTTGTAGAAAAAACGTGGAAGAGAGAAGATGGTAAAAATGGAGCATTGTTGTATCGATGGAATTTGAACAAAGATTTTCGAAATGAAATGGCGCAACCGAGGGATCCTAAGAATAATGAAATAATTGGTATTGCGAAAGGATAATAAAAATGGTATTGGAGAAGAAAAGTATTTGGGAACAATTATTCAAAAAAACGGATGGGTTGGAGTTCTGTCAGGCAATATTTACTACTTATACATTAAGTACGGGAATTTTACCTGATGTTTTATTGGAAATAATTGCATTAGAACGGGGAATTTCACTGAAAAATATTGGTGTTGAAGAGAAACTTTTGTTGTTGGCAAGATATGGAAATAATGCGGTGAAGAAAATCACAATATTTGCAGATGATGAACTGAAACCGGCGCTTAATACACAAAAGTCTTTACAGAAGACGATAGATTCCTTTTATCTTCCGGAGATGGTTTGCAGAATTGCGCCCAAAAAGGCCGGAGTTTTTTTTCATCCAAAGATTATTATGCTTTACTTTAAGGACGCAAAGGGGAATGATTTTATTCGTATTGCAATCCTAAGTAAAAACTTGACACACGGAATGTCAATGATAGAAATCGGCTGCTTGTTGGAAAATGTATCGAGTGACCGTGGATTAGAATCGAAAGGCAGAATTTGTAGAATGGAGGCGAACACCGGCAAGCGTTTTGCTGAGTTTTTTGACCTGCTTACATCGGAGACGCTAAAGAGTCATTTGAAAACGGAAGGTGAGATGCCGGGAAAGACTCTTTCAAGGAATGAGGCTGCAAGACGAATCGAAGCGGTGAAAAAAGCGTTGGAAACAATGCAGTTTCAACTTTTGTTACCGGAGGGGGCAAAATATCCGGAGCGTGCAGAGATACTGTTTGGTTACCCAAACAGTAATTTACTAACCTGTTTTGAGAAGGACGTAAAGGGAGCGGAGAATTTTTATTGGTGTTCTGATTCTATCGGAGAGTCTTTAGAACCGTCCCGCTCTTTTATAAAAAAATATAGATGTAAATATATGATTAGCACTCCGCGGAGTTGGTATAATGCTTTAAGAAATGAAGAGGGAATTGTTCTAAGTGAAAATATACCGGATTATGCGTTTTATTTGGGGATGCTCCAAGTTTCGAACGATTCTTATGCAATACATGCCAAGTTTTTTGAAGGAGATATAGGAGAAAAGCATGTGGTATGGCTCGGTTCTACAAATTTTTCGGAAAATGCATTTACAAGAAATTTTGAGTGTGATATTCGTATGGAATTTACAAAAGAGCAAGTGTCGGAGACATTTTTTTTGAATGAGCAAAATAGTCTGGTACCTATGCCTTTTTGCAGAAAACTGAAATCGGAAAATGAAAGGCAGGATTTTACTATAAAAAAAGTAAGCAGGGATGCCCTTGAGGTGGTGAAAACAGAACAGGATTTTATTTCCCGTATTCAAGGGATGGAGTGGGTTTGTAAGATTGAAAAAGAGAGTCTTTTTTTTAAAACAAAAAGAACTGCTGTATTTAATGAGAATGAGAGTAAGTGGTTACAAGGGATAGAAGTTTTTTTACCGACATCTCGCAGACAACTTGAAATTCATAAGAATGCGGTCGGAGAAGTTGCTTTTAAGGTGAATTGCAGTCCGTATACAGAGCAGATGATTCCATGGTACGGATTTATAAATGTTGTTTTTTATAAATCATTCAATAGTCCTGTAGCTATCCCTATAAAAGTTACTGTAGAAAAAGGGATAGACATAGATTTAGACCAGCCGATAATGATGGAAGAAGAGGTGAGTCAGGCATTGCTTGGCGGAAGGATGTTCTCGCTGCGTACGGTGATTCCGCCGGAACCATGCAAGGGAGGGGATTTGTATCATCCAAGTGATTCTTTTGATATTCGTTTGGCCAAATATGTGGGAAAGGGCGGAACTGTAGAGGCAATCTGCAAAAATATTGACTTGCTTTTAGTGAAAATGAGTTTAAATGAACAGGAAGACGATGCAGAGGATGAGGAAATGCCGATGGATGCCGACGTACTTGAAAAACTGAAACAACGTTTGGTAGAACTCAAAAAGTTTTTGAGTTTATGTACAGAAGGAGAGGAAAAATGACTCAGGTAAAAAGCTGCTTTTTAATTGCGGATGAGGTGGGATTAGGAAAAACAAAAAGTGCAAAAGCCATATTGTATGAAATGATTCGGACGAAGAAAACGCACGATATACATTGTATTTATATGGCATCCAGTGAAGCGTTGGCAAAGCAGAATATGGCAGCGGAGTTTTTAAATGCAGGTGAGGAAGAAGAAGCGGATGTTGTAGAAATCGGAACTCAACAGCAAAATTACGAGGGACTTGCCATATTTCAGAAAAAGAACGCAGAACAAGCATTGAGGATTTTGTGGGACAGAGACTATCAATATACGGAGCAAACGGCATCGGCGAGACCGGATACTGAAGGAAACCTGTCAGAAGGAGAACTTTGCAAGATTAAAAGTAAAGAGTTTACGGGACGTCTTTCCAGCTTTCATCCGATGATGTGCGAGGAAAATAAGTCGTATATGATGCAACTTTCACCGCAGACTTCCTTTTTTAATCCGAAGCAAAGCATCGGCGGAAAATATATAGGAAATGAGAAGGAACGAAAGGCGCTGCAATGTGAATTTGAAAAACTTTTACGGACGTTGAATGAATGCGGACAAGATGAAAAGATGATTGTTGAATGTATGTCACAGAGTGCTTTTTACAGGGAATTATACGAAGCGACAAAATATGAAATTGTACGTAATGAATCATGGAAAAATAGAGAAGTTTCTTCGGTTATCCGTGAATTATTAGATAAATTAGAAAAAATAAGTGCCACACCCGGCGAAGCAGATTGGTGGGATTGTGACAGCTTTCATGTACTGAGACGTATCCGGAGCAATGCGGCAGGTGCATTATATCGTCCGGAATTGATTATTTTGGATGAGTTTCAACGTTATCCGGAGGTTTTAGAAGGACCGGAAGATTCCACCAGAGGGTATCCTCTTTTAGAGTTACTGAGCTATCTTAAGAAGCGTTTCGAAAACCAAGAGGGTTATGTGCAGCCGCGTATTCTTTTACTTTCTGCCACACCATACAATTTCGATAAAAACAAAATGAAGCCGATTTTATGGGGGTATAGTTCCAATCAGAAAAATTATGAGGTAAGCGCAGAGGAATCAGAGCGACCTTATGATAGTTGGGAGACGTTGGCAAAAAAAATGTCGGAGCTTGGTTCTGCTGATGAAAAGAAGGATGGCAAGGAATGTGTTTTTGTTCGAACCGAGAAAAGTGGTTTGATGCAGAAAGCTAAGGTGCAGTTTGAACATGATATAGATACAAGTTGGAGTCATCAGTTCCGATATTTAAATCCATTGTTACGTTTTTGCGGGGAGAATTGTTTGCATGAGAACGATTTGAAACAAGTATGCCAACATGCATATGAGACTCCGGAGTTTTGGCGCTTTAATTATGGTTATACAAAAGTAGGGGTAGTGACAAAGGGCGGAAAGGAAACGTTACTAAAGCACACGATTCCGGGATACAGCCCATATGACAATTTGGGTATGCGGACATTGCTGTGCCATGTGTTTGGAAAAGAGGGGAGCAGAATTCCCCGGTTGTGGGTCCCGCCGGTTTGCGAAGAGAAGATTGGCACCGGAAAAACATTGGTATTTACCGCAATGCAAGTAACAACCCGTAGTGTGGCGTATTTTTGTGACTGTTTCGCACGGGAGTTAATTCGGGAATACACAAAGTATGATTATGAGCTTGTTGATAAAAAAGAACTGGAAAAGTTGAGTCATATCATTGTGAAAGTTGTACATCGTGTCGAAAGGAATGAAGCAGAGAAAAGTGTTTTGCATACAACAGATGTGCTGTATGATTTCTTTAGTCGGGAATTTGTAAGAAGGGTTATTGCGGCACAGGAGAAAGAAAACGGTTGGAAATGTAAAACTTATACAGAAGCAGTATTAAGATATTGTGAGGAATTTAAGTTTAAGGAAATGATAGAAGAATATGCGGCAGTTCTCAGACAGAGGAAGAAATGTTCTTTGTCTGTAATATTAAGTGCATTTATGCACAGGGCTCCTTCTATTATTGAGAATGTAGACGCAAATTCCAGAAGATATTATAATGCAGAATATACGGAGATGTTTGTTTGTGATGATAACAAGCAGGGACAAAACAGAAAAAAGAACGAAAATGATGGCGAAGAAGCAGGGAAAATTGAAGCGTTGAATAGGGAGGAGCATCGGACGGTAAAGGATTTACTCCATATCAGTGAACAGTTTAATTCTCCGGTGTATCCTATGGTTTTAGTAGCCAGAAGTTCGGCACAGGAAGGATTTAATCTACAGTTTTACGGAGATAAATTGATGCATTGGCAAAATGCGGCGAATGTTAGTGCATTTCTGCAAAGAGAAGGTCGTTTAAATCGCCCGGGGTCGCTGATTTTTCGCCATAAGATTTGGCAGTGGTTGAAACAACGGAAGTTACAGAGTCCTATGCCAAACGGATATCATGAGAATCTTTGGAAATATGTGCAGGAGAATAAGGTTATACAGAAAGAACATGAGAATGCATATAAGCTGGGATTGTTTCCGTTATGGTGTCTGGAATCTCCGAAAGGTATTGAAAAGGAAATAAGGATAGAACAGATTCTTCCGATTTATGAATATAACGATTCATTGGAGGAGTTTGCGCAGGAATTGATTGCGGCACAGATGTACACAGCGGTATTCAGGTGAGTGTACATGTTCTGTAGTTTAAATTTAAGAGATGCGGATGGATTCTGCAACAGATTTGATGTATAGTGATTCGCAGAAAACAGTGTAATATTGTTGTTTTATGTAGAGCCTTACATAAAACAAAGTATAAAAGTAAAAGGAAGAGGTTGTATGGGAAGATGCAGTATGAGGTTATTGCGATAATAAAAAAATCGGATAAGGGAAGCGTGTATCTTGCCAAGGTGGAGGAATACGATTTTCCTGTAATTGTAAAGCAGCTAAAACGCGGGAACCGTAAAGTGTATGAGGCACTACAGGCATTGAAAAACGAGTACATTCCGCAAATTTATCATTTGGAAGAAAACGAGGACGGATTGCTTGTTGCGGAGGAGTACATTGAGGGAGAATTATTATCGGAGTATTTAACGGAACATGTCCTGACGGAAACTCAATACATATCAATCGCAAGGCAGCTTTGCGACGGATTAGAGAAGCTGCATTCATGCAATCCGCCGGTGATCCATCGGGATATTAAGCCGTCGAATATTATTGTGAATTCTAAAGGGAGCGTAAAAATCATTGATTTCGACTCCTCCAGACAATATAAAGAGGAGTCAGAAAGTGATACCAGATTGTTGGGAACCGAGAAATATGCGGCTCCGGAACAGTACGGTTTTTCCCAGACGGATTGCAGAAGCGACATTTATTCATTGGGAATTGTGTTCGGCAGTTTCCCTGATTTTGCTTCGGAGAAAAAGAACCGACTGTGGAAAAGACTGGTAGAACGGTGTACATTGTTTGCGCCGGAAAGCAGATATCAGTCTATGGCTGAGGTTCAACGGGAAATTCAAAAAATAGAAAAGACGGATGCGTTCGGCAGGAGAAAAATGGCGGAGGTGGCAGGTATTCTTATACTTGTCTGCGCGCTTTTGGTTTTGGTGCTAGGGGGAAAGAGTGACTCCGGTAGGAAGCCGGAGATTCAGCCTACCCCGGTGCCTGCCCCTACCCTAAGCCCGACACCTATTCTAAGTCCGACACCGTTTTTGACGCCGACGCCGAAGCCGACCCCGACGAGAAGACCGACGGTAACGCCGTTTAAGATGTGGAAGCCGAGTCCGACGCCGACACCTACGCCGATTCCTACGATAACGCCGACACCTACGCCGCTTCCGGGACCGACCCCGACGTTATTACCGTTAGAGTTAGGGGAACAGGTAGTGAATACAACCCGTGCGGATGTGGTTGGTTGACGATTTCGGAAAAGAGTCCGGAGGGCAGAGTGTTAGAAGATGATGCTCCGGAAGTGGCGGTTTTAAAAAAGAAAATTGCGATTAACAAGAGATATGTACAGTATTACTTTAAGGACAGAATGCAACAGGATGATTTATTAACTTATACCGGTTTTTTTGATGATGCAAGAGAGACCTTTATCGGAGTGAAGTTGTATTCCTATGAGACCGGAGAATGGATGCGGCTCAGTTGTACGGAGGCTACCGAGAAGGATGGGATCTGCCATATTGACGGACGGTTTATGGACCGTTTACCGGACGGATTTTATCAACAAGTGATACAGTATCGTATGGATGGGGATGACGGAATCCGGGAGCATTCGGTTTATGTTTATGTGGCAGAAAGCGACTCTTATAACGAGCCGGTCGGTTATATTGAAGGAAACCGGATTGAATACCGTGGAGAAAAGGGTGTGACACTGCATACGATTACCCGTAACAGTTTCGACCGGAGAATCGAGGCGGTGCACTGGGAGTGGGGAGACTACTTAGATCCGTCTCTTTACACAATTTTGTACGGAGGCCGAGCAGTAGAATATTCTTCGGATTTACTGGAAAAGTACATGGAGGACGGGGTGTTGGATGTTTATTTGAAGCTGTCCGACGGTACTTCCGAGTGGGTACGGATTGTGGTGAATCCGAATATGCTTTAGTAAGAAAATAGCTCCATTATGCTGCCAGCATGAGACTTTTGTGGAAGAAATCATTTAAAATGAAAGCGAGGTCATGGAATGATGATAAACATGAAACAAAATTATCATGAGGTGTTGGATATCGTGGAGAAGAGTACGGAAGAACTGTTGCACGAGTTGCAGAAAGCAGAGGATGTATTTGCGTTTACCAGAGAAAACGAAGAGGAAATGGAAGCTATTTCCCTGACGGAGCAATTGGAGCAATTGTTGAAGAAATATCAAAAACAGAAAAAAGATGTGATTAAGGAGGCCGGTATGGACACGACCTACGGCTATCAGATTTTTGACGGAAGAAAGAATCCGCGAAGAGATAAGTTGATTCAGCTGGCCTTCGGTTTTCCGCTGACCGTGGAGGAGACTAATAAGGTGTTACGGGCGGCCGGTGTGAGTGATTTGTATGTCAGATGTAAGCGGGATACCATTTGTATGTACTGCCTGCAACAGAAGATGACGGTGGATGAGTGTAATACACTGTTATACCAGGCCGGAGAAGAAACGTTGACACAATAAGAGATAAGAGCATTGTCGCTTCTGAAGTGACAAACTTCCACCTCTCTTTGCTTGAAAAATTCACCTCTATGCGCTATTCTATAGACAGAAACAGCGTATGGAGGTGCTTTTTTATGACATTGGGAAATAAGATTCAGGAGATTCGGAGCGCACGCGGCATGAGTCAGGAACAGTTCGGAGAGATGTTAGGGACTACGAGACAGACCGTGTCCAAGTGGGAGCTGGATCAGGTAGTGCCGGACATCCGGAAGATTGTGGCCATCAGCAAATTGTTTTGTGTGCCGACGGAGGAGTTGCTGCTTCATGTGACGACCTTTGAGAATGAGGGAGTGCGGTTTAGTTGCGGTGTTTACAGGAACTCGAAATCGGAGATTGTGGAGACGGAGAAGCTGGCGTTGGAGTATTATTGCAACGAAGATAAGTCGGTAATGGGGGCAAAGTTATATGAAGGAAACGGCGATGTGAAGTCGCTGATTGCGGTTTGTGAGCATCGGTCGGCGGAAAAGAAGACTTTTTATGCTTACAGTTATGAAGATGAAACCGGAACAGTGACGGCTATAGGAAACAGTGAGGCATACAAGGAAATACTTGGTGCAGCATTTGACCGGAAGTGCCTGGATAAAATGGAGTGTTTGGAACGTTTTTACGTGAATCACGGGGACGTGAAGATTCACACCGTGAAGGAGGCCGGAATCAGGCAGTGCCTGGAAGAGTGGCGGAAGGGTGTGGAAGCTTTCGTGTCCGATCATTATTTGTTTGTAAATGTTTGTACCGGTAAGACGGAATATGTGTATCAAATCAAAACCGAGAATGACAATATTTATTGCGGTATCAGCTATAACATTCCCTTCGAACTGGGCTTGCGGTCTTACGGGCAGTTTTTTCGGTTGCGGAATTTTGGAGATAATTCGGAATCCTTCTGCGGTTTCCGATGTGATTTTTCTTACCGGATGCCGGAGGAAGAGGAAGGTGCGGATTATGTAGAGTTGGGTGGCAATACCAACGGACAATGCGGCTATCTGTGCTGGTTTGTGAAGCGGTACAAAAATGAGGAAATCGTATTGAGCGGTTGCGGTGAGGAAGAGTATGTGTTCCGGAAAAACGACGGAAAGGCGGAGCGGTTCGCGTAAAGATAACAAGAGGGTGTCTTAAAGTCAAAACTAATTTGATTTTGAGATATCCTCTTTTTCTTTACATCTTTTATTAATTTGGGTACAATAAGAATAAAGTTTTTTATTACGGAGGAGTATGATGTGGTTAAAGTAGATGAAACGGTCTTGGAAAAAGCCGAGGTTTTATCAAAGTTGCAGATAGCGCCGTCTGAGCGAGAACGCACCATGCGGGAGATGGAAATGCTGCTTGCTTATGTGGAGCGGTTAAACGAAGTGGACACCGAGGGAGTACTTCCGCTGTCTCACGGGGAATCGGGTGAGAGTAGTCTTAGGGCGGATGTGGTGACGAATCCGGATGGCCGGGAAGCGGTGCTTTTGAATGCACCGGAGCAGAGAGACGGACAGTTTGTTGTGCCGAAAACAGTATAGGGAGGGGAAATCATGGAATTATTACAGATGTCGGTGCGGATGCTGAATGAAAAAATAAAGAATAAAGTTCTGGGGGTAAAGGAAACCGTATCTGCTTTACATGCGAGAATTTCGGAGGCGGAACCGGGAGTCGGTGCTTTTTTGTCGTGGAACGAGGATAGGATAAAGGAGCGAATCGATGAGGTACAGGCAGGGATTTACAGCGGCCGGTATGCGGGACCGCTTGCAGGATTGCCTATTGCCCTAAAGGACAATATTTGCACGAAAGATTTATCTACGACCTGTGGGTCCAAAATGCTTAAGAATTTTGTGCCGACCTATGATGCAACGGTGGTGAAGCGTTTATTGGATGCAGGAATGATTATTATCGGAAAGACCAATCTGGATGAGTTTGCCATGGGAAGTACTACGGAGACGTCCGCTTTTAAGGTGACGAAAAATCCTTGGAATACGGCCTATGTACCGGGCGGGTCTTCCGGCGGTTCCTGTGCGGCGGTAGCAGCGGGAGAAGTACCTCTTGCGCTGGGCTCGGATACGGGAGGCTCCGTGAGGCAACCGGCGGCCTTTTGTGGCGTGGTGGGAATGAAGCCGACTTACGGCAGGGTGTCCCGTTATGGTTTGGTTGCGTATGCTTCTTCCATGGACCAAATCGGGCCTATCGGACGAACGGTGGCGGACTGCAGGGTACTTTATGAGTGTATCGCCGGTTATGACGAAAAGGATGCCACTACGGTAAAAAAAGATGTGCAAAAGCCCTTTTTTAATCAGGCGGCTGACAAAAGGAAGGAACACGCAGAACGACTGAAGGGCAAGCGGTTTGCTGTGCCGAAGGAATATTTGGCCGAGGGAACGAGTGAGGCGGTGCGTGAGGCAGTAAACCGGGCGGTAGAGCTGCTCACACGAAACGGGGCGATTGTAGAGGAGATTTCCCTGCCCATGACGGAGTATGCCGTGGCGACCTATTATATCATTGCCTGTGCGGAAGCAAGCTCTAATTTATCCCGGTTTGACGGTGTAAAGTACGGATATCGGGCAGAGGAGGTAAAGAAGCTTCAGGAGCTGTATGTTAAGACTCGTTCCGAAGGTTTCGGAGAAGAGGCAAAACGAAGAATTTTGATGGGTTCCTTTGTATTAAGTGAAGGTTATTACGATGCTTATTATTTAAAGGCATTGAAGGTACGCCGGTTAATCAAAGAAGAGTACGAAAAGGTGTTTGAGGCCTATGACTGTATTGTGGCACCGACAGCACCGGGAACCGCGCCGAAGCTCGGAACCAGCCTGCAAAACCCGTTGCAGATGTATTTGGGAGATGTGGACACGGTGGCGGTGAATCTTGCGGGACTTCCGGCTATCAGTGTGCCTTGCGGTGTGGATGAAGCGGCACTTCCCATCGGGCTGCAATTTATCGGAAATTCTTTTTGCGAGGAACTGTTGTTTGAAGTGGCAGAAGCCTACGAGGAGCTGCGGGGGATTTTTCCGACGGCCTGGGAGCAGGTGAGCGGCAGAGGAAAGGCAGGAATGTGGAGTGAGCGTTAAGAAGAGAAGTGAAGCATTGATTTCGGACGGAACGAATGTGACGCCGGGAAATAAGCAATACGATACTGTTATCGGTTTGGAGGTACACATCGAGCTTTCCACCGAGACGAAGATTTTTTGCGGGTGTTCCACGAAATTCGGAGCAATGCCAAATACCCAGACCTGTCCGGTGTGTACCGGTATGCCGGGAAGTCTTCCTGTGCTGAATGAAAAGGTGGCGGAGTACGCTGTCGCGCTGGGACTGGCAACGAACAGCCGGATTAACAGAAGGACGATTTTTGATCGGAAGAACTATTTCTATAAGGATAATCAGCAGAACTATCAGATTTCCCAGTTATATGTTCCGATTTGCGAAGAGTGATATTTGGAAATTTCAACGAAGAAAATCCATATTCAT
>JAFTPY010000233.1 GCA_017463035.1 Lachnospiraceae bacterium | reverse complement strand
ACGGATGTGCTGGGGACGGTAATTTTAGAAGATAATGCAAATGCAATTAATCGTCTTCTCCGGAATCATGCGGAATGTAACAGGGAATTTAACAACAGGGTACATTTGCCGAAGTATGATACAGAGGAATTGATGCTGTTTACATTGGGCAGTATTGCGGAGCAGGATTATGTGATTTCCGAGGAGACGAAAAAGATTTTGTTTGAAAGAATCGAGTATGTAACCAGAGTGGAGCCGAAGGAAGGCAGATTGTGGGCTACAATGGAAATGGTAAAAGAAGCATTGAAAAATGCGGATGACAGAAATCAGGGAACGATTCTTGCCATGGCGACTGCCGGAAGTTTCCTTGCCGCAGAGGCGTTAGAGCTTACGGCAGAGGATTTCGGAGTTTAAACAATAAATTTGATTTTGATTTCGTCCTTTAAGTTCTGGCCGCCTTTGGAACGAACATTTTTCGTGACATTTAAAATATATGCGGTATTTTTTGCATAAGGATCCAGCGGTTCGATTTCCACCTCATTCGTTGCGGAATTATATCGGATGGCGGTGCGTAAAATGGAGCCGCTTTCTTCTGCTGTTACAAACATGTTGACGTTGTTGACCGTGGCCGGGTTTAACGGAGCGGTAAAGCGGACGCGCCAGATAAACTTTCCGGTTTTAAATTTGAGATTCTGTTTGACTCTGTGTCCGGTGTCGGTGTCATCGGAAAGATTTTCGATTTCCAGCAAATTCATAGAAGCTCTCCTTTCATATAATTTGCTATTGCGATCTTAACGTATGTATAGTATAGTATAATTTTTGGAAGTTTACAAGTCTTTTTCCCTGATTCGTGGGGGAGGGGGCAATTTATCGGAAAAGAGGAATAAAAAATGAAGAAGGATAATATAATTTTAATCGGTATGCCGGGCGCGGGAAAAAGTACTCTGGGGGTTCTTTTGGCAAGAGCCATGAATTATCGTTTTATGGATACGGACCTTTTGATTCAGGAGAGAGAAGGCAGACTTTTGTGCGAGATTATTGCACAGGAAGGGATGGAACGTTTCCTGGAAATCGAAGGTGATGTAAACGCGGGAATCCATGTAGAGCGAACCGTGATTGCACCGGGGGGAAGCGCCATTTATTCCGAGAAAGCCATGAAGCATTTTTCCGAAATCGGGACGGTTGTGTATCTTCATGTTCCGGTAACAGAGCTTAGTAAGCGTTTGGGAGATTTGAAGCGTCGGGGTGTGGTGCTAAAGGAAGGTCAGAATTTAAATGATTTATATGAGGAACGCCGGGTGTACTATGAGCGGTATGCGCAGATAACGGTGGATGTGACGAAGGACGAAATCGGAGAGGTCCTGGCGGATATGGTACAGAAACTGAAGGAACAACGTCTGTAAAAGTAAAGGATGTTATTCTACAGCTGAAGAATCAGTCTACTGTTTTAGAATAAAAACGTAGAAAGTACTTTACAAAATGAAAGTTTGTGGTATAATCAAAGTGGAGATAGTAGATTTGCACAAAAATGGACGTTAAATTATGTGCAATTTGTACAAAATTTCGAAGAAAAGTGTTGCAACGAGCAAGTGCGACACGTGTAGTCTGAATAATCCCAAATTCGAGGTGAATTATGGAACAATATATGATTAAGGGTGGTAAGCCGCTGGTTGGCGAGGTTACCATCGGAGGAGCAAAAAACGCAGCATTAGGCGTTGTCGCAGCTGCCATTATGACAGACGAACCGGTGAGAATACATAATATTCCGGATATCAGTGATGTAGATATTTTACTGAAGGGAATCGAGGCGCTGGGCGCCGTAGTGGAACGTCCGAATGTGCACGAGGCACGTATGATCGGCGGAAGTATTACCACTTGTATCGCATCCTATGATGATCTTAGAAAGATTCGCGGCTCCTATTATTTATGCGGAGCCATGTTAGGAAAATATAAAAGAGCCGAGGTGCCGCTTCCGGGCGGATGTAATATCGGCAGCAGACCGATTGACCAGCATATCAAGGGATTTGAAGCGCTCGGTGCAAAGGTTGTGATTCAGCACGGTATGATTATCGCTGAGGCGGAGAAGCTGGTAGGAGCGCATATCTATTTTGACTGTTCTTCCGTAGGAGCCACCATTAATGTGATGATGGCAGCTTGTATGGCAGAAGGTCAGACGGTTCTTGAGAATGCGGCAAAGGAGCCACATGTGGTAGAGGTTGCGAATTTCTTAAACAGTCTGGGTGCGAATATTAAGGGCGCAGGTACGGATGTGATTCGTATTGCCGGTGTGGAATCCTTGCACGGAAGTACGTATTCCATTATTCCGGACCAGATTGAGGCGGGTACCTTTATGTTGGCGGCAGCAGCCACAAAGGGTGATGTTTTGATTAAGAACGTAATCCCGAAGCATTTAGAAGCCGTAACCGCAAAGCTTGTGGAAATCGGCGCAGAAGTAGAAGAGTTTGATGATGCGGTTCGTGTGGTAGCACCGAGACGTTTGGTGCACACCAATATTAAGACGTTGCCGTATCCGGGCTTCCCGACGGATATGCAGCAGGTTATGGCTACGTTGTTGTGTATGGCGGAAGGCACCAGCATTGTTACCGAGACGATTTACGAGAATCGGTTTATGTATGTGGATGAATTGACCCGTATGGGTGCGAATATGCGTGTAGTGGAAGGCAACAGTGCCGTAATTGAAGGCGTTGAGAAGCTGACCGGTGCTATCGTACGTGCGCTTGATTTGCGTTGTGGTGCGGCGCTTGTGATAGCAGGACTTATGGCTGACGGATATACTACCGTGGAGCATATCGAGTATGTGGAGCGCGGATACGAGAAGTTCGTACAGAAGATGTGCGAGCTTGGTGCAGCCATCGAGAAGGTAGATTCCGAGGATGCGAAAGCGATTCAGAAGTTTAAACTGAGAGTCGGTTGAATAAAGAGAGAATAGGCATGTGGGGCTGCGCAGAATGAATGCGCAGCCCCACTCTTGCTTATTTGTGTATGAAAATAAGTCGGTCTCTTATATTTTCTTTTTTGCAGATAGGAATCAGCAGACATTCTTCGCAGTATTCTCTTTTCTCGTACTCCGGATAGAGTCTTTCTAATTACTTCGAGAGAATAATTGAATAAGTGACGCAACCGCCCTGATGCGGCATCCATGCCTTATGGCGGGCTCGCCCGGACCTCCTGTCCGGACGTTGCTGACAGGCAATCGAAGTAATAAGAAAGTCTACTATCCTACGTAAAGTTCAAAGAGAATAATGCGAAGGATGTCGGCTGTATTCACAGTAGTGTAAAAGAAGATATAAGAGACCGACTTTTGTGCATCTACAAGGCCTACGCAAGAGTCCGCCACGCCCGATGCCGCTGTGCATTCATTTGTGCGCGACAGCCTCTTTTTACTTAGTTACCTGCTCCATGGGAAAGGTTATCTGCCAGTCTCCTTCAATCAGAAGACCGCTGTTTGTAAATTCTGCGTAAATCTCGTAGTTTCCCAGCTCTTCATAGGGCAATTCGAAGATGTATTCATCATAACTGTCCGTAAGGGATTCATCCCAAAAGCTGACATCATAGGAGCTTTCCAGTACCTCGCCGTTTTTGTTTTGTAACCGAATCCATCCGTGGTTATCTGTGTTCCCGATATCCTGGTAGCAAATCTGTACATGAAGCTTTCCGTTTTCGTAACCGAGACCAGTGACAGAGATACCGGCAAGCGGAGTGGAAAGCGGGGAGGATGCAGGTTGTAAATACACGGCATCTTTGGGACGAGGAGCACCTCCTCCGCCTCGGATTTTAACGTTATCCGTAAGAAGGGGAGTGTCGGTAACGGAAGAGAGAGAGAGTT
>JAFTPY010000232.1 GCA_017463035.1 Lachnospiraceae bacterium | reverse complement strand
TTAGAACCGGTTAGAGGAAGTTTGACGGAGCGTTGCGCTCTGCACGAAGAGAATGATTTCGATAGGAAACAGAACTCCGGATACCTCCCTCAAATCGTAAGAAGAGGGAATCCGGATGCGCACTCAAAAGAAAGAGAGGGATAATTTTGATTCGTAAGGCAAAAACAGAAAACGGTATTGTGAAGGGTCTCCCGGCAGCAGACCCGCGTATCACCGCATTTAAGGGTATCCCGTTTGCGGCTCCGCCGGTAGGCGAAAACAGATGGCGTGCACCCCAGCCGTGTCCTGACTGGGAGGGTGAATTGGAGGCGTATGAGTTCGCTCCGATTTCCGTCCAGAACACACCGGGCCTGGGCACCGACATCTATTGTAAGGAATGGCACGTGGACCCGGAGATTCCGATGGGTGAGGATTGCCTGTACTTAAACGTTTGGACCAACGCAAAGAGCACGGAGGATAAGCTTCCGGTTCTCGTTTGGATTTTCGGCGGCGGTTTTAACTGGGGTTACACCGCAGAGATGGAATTCGACGGTGAGCGTTTTGCCCGCCGCGGCGTTGTTGTGGTTACCGTAAACTATCGTTTGAACTTGTTCGGCTTTTTAGCTCATCCGGAGCTTGCTAAGGAACAGCCGGACGCACCGGCAAACTTCGGTCTTTTGGACCAGCAGGCCGGTATCCGGTGGGTAAAGAGAAATATTGCAGCCTTCGGCGGCGATCCGGACAACATTACTATTGCAGGTCAGTCCGCAGGCGGCGGCAGTGTGATGCAGCAGCTGGCTACTCCGCAGAACGAGGGCTTGTTCCAAAAGGCAGTGATTATGAGCGGTGCCATCCGCAGTCCGTACATGGTACAGACTCCTGTCACCTCTCCAATGACCTTTGAAAAGGCACAGGAACAGGGCAAGGGCTTCTTTGATTTCATCGGTGCCAAATCTCTGGCAGAAGCAAGAGCAATGGACGCCAAGTGGCTCCTTTCCAAATACGACGAGTATGTAGTAACCCACGGGCGTATGTTCCCGATTGAAGACGGCGTATTCACCGTAGGCGACCCGATGAAGCGCATCGCAGCCGGCCAGGCCTTAAATGTACCGATTATGGCAGGTAACACCGCCGACGAGTTCCCGAATACCATCCCGGCAAAGGATGAAGCGGAATTGATTGCTAAGGCAAAAGAGTTCTTCGGTGACAGAGCCGACGAGTTCCTTGCATTCGCAGAAAGCAAAAAGCAGATCTCCTTTATGGGTAACACTGCTTTTGCTCCGGTCAGCGGCATCGAGTGCTCCGTCAAGAGCCTGTTCCTTGACAGACAGGAAAACGGCAGCTCCAAGGACTGCTACTACTACCGTTTCGATGCGGATATTCCGGGACCGGATGCGCCTGGCACCTTCCACTCCGTGGATTTGTGGTTCTGGTTTGAAACCCTGGCAAAGTGCTGGAGACCGTTCACCGGCAAGCACTATGATGTATCCCGCCAGATGTGTAACTACATGACCAACTTCATCAAGACCGGCAATCCGAACGGTCTCGATATCGACGGCACGCCTCTTCCGGAATGGAAGACCTACACCAAGGAGCACAACTCCGGCATCGTCTTCGGCAAGGAGAACTGCTACGGGGAGGAAAACTCCGACAGTGCTTTTGTTGACTTCCTGGTGGAAGAGATTCGTGACCAGTTAAAGAAATAGTTTAAAAGGAGCCTCACGGAACTCGTTTATAAAACGTCTTCCGTGAAAGCTCCTTTCTATTTTTGTAGAATGCTTTTCGTTTTCTTAATTCCCATTTATTCCCAATTCTCATATGTCGAGAGACTTTTTCGTGACGGAATCCTTTTTTCGACAAATTTCCGCCACAGTCCTTTTATTCCCTACTTGTAGAACGCATTCAGATTCCGCATAAACAGCTTCGCCGGACGATGGCCCTTTCCCTCCGTCACCTTGTCGGTTTCCACCACATAATCCGCAATCTTTCTCCGGAAATTTGCGGTCAGCAGTTCCTGCCCGGATATGAGCTCCATGGCGTTTTGCAAACGGTTCAGGGTAAACAACTCCGGCATCAAATCAAACACGATTCTCGGGTCGTGCTCCAACGTCTTCCGCAAATACTGCCACGCCCGCAATATAATCTTTGCATGGTCAAAGGCAAGGCCGTTATTCTCCGTAATCGTGTAGCTTACGCCTTCATGGTAATCGCAAAAGGTCTTACGCTCCGCTACTTTTGCCGATAATAATGTTCCTGTTTCTTCCTGTCGAAAGGTTAATCTGTACTCCGTCTCGATTTCGGCATAATTCTCTTTTACCTCTTTTTTTACTTCCGAAGCTTCGACCTCTACCGTAAACCACGCCGCTTCCTTTGCGTCCGTTCCCGCGCTGAGCTGATACCTTTCCGCATCGATTAAGGCCAGAAAGGCATTGGAAATCACCCAGCCTCTGGGGTCTCTGTCTGCTTCTCCGAAGCTCCCGAACAGACTCAGATAGGCATTTTCTAGGCTTGTTTCCTCAAACAGCTCCCGTCTGGCAGTCTCCGCCACATCCTCTCCCGGTCTGCAAAAGCCTCCCGGCAGGGCCCAGCTTCCCTTGTACGGGTACTCCTCTCTGCACACGAGCAAAAGCTTCAATGACTTTTTCGGAAGCTTTCTGAAATTCTCTGCCTCCGCTGCCTCCATGACGGAAAAGATTGCCATATCCGTTGCCACCGAAGGACGCTCATATTCGGAAATATCGTACCGCTCCAGATATTTTTTCTCTTCTTCACTCATCCTGTAACAACTCATTGTTTCTCCTTTTCCCGGGAAGACTTCTACGGTTCAAAACACGGCATCAGTTCCAGCTTGAACAGGTTTCTCTTGTGCAGGGTATCGATGCGCTCCTTTACTGCCGGGTCCTCGCAAATACCCTCTCTGATATAGCGGTCCAGTGCCGCATAGGTAAAGCCCAGATTATCTTCGTCGGTCTTTCCGCAAAGTCCGTCAATCGGCACCTTTTCCACCAAATCTTCCGGAAGCCCCAGCTCTCTTCCGATGGCCTTTACCTCCGCCACCGTCAGCCTTGATAACGGGCTGAAATCTCCCACGCTGTCGCCGTAACGGGTGGAATACCCTACCCAGTCCTCGGACAGGTTACAAGTATTTGCCACACGTCCGTTTACGCTCTGGCTTACCGCATACAACACGGTCATACGGATACGCGGCGGCAGGTTGGTCCTGCTCTGGGTCGAAATCTCAATATCCGGCAATGCCCCCAAAACGCCGTCCAAGGCCGCCTTGATATTCACCTCATAATTCTTAATCTCCAGGAAATTTACCAGTTTTCTTGCCATATCGATATCTGCCTGTACACCGCAAGGCATCAGCACACCGATGACACGGTCCTTTCCCAAAGCTTCCACGCAAAGAGCAGCCACCACGGAGCTGTCCTTTCCTCCGGAAATGCCCACCACGGCATTACAGCCGGCTCCGTTTTCCGCAAACCACTCTCTGATCCACTGTACGCATCTGTCCTTCATTTCTTTTGCATTAAATTCATACTTGCTCATTAAAAGTTTCCTCCGTTCAATACTTCTCTGATTTCCTGCAGCGTCTGCTCTTTCACAAGCTTGCCGTCCTTAAATACGGTCACAAGCAGATTCCGCTCGTCTGCCGTTGCCTCGTTCCAGTTATATTCATCCTTGTACTTCAACACGCCGTCTTCCCGATAAACCACACAGCAGCCCTTCTGGGACTTTTTAAACCCACCGTCCTTCGGATTTTTGAAAATCGGATACGGCTTCCCGTCAATCTCGCAATAGGTTGCCTTAATACAGGAACTGAAGGTATCTCTCGTAAACGGTTTTAAAATACCGTCCTCCTCGATACACTGGAAGGAGAAGGAGCCCACACCTAATGCTACGTTTGAGCAAGCAAATCCTTTTTCCGTCAGAATCTCATAAATCTGCTCGCAACGCTGTACCGTAATAGAATCCCCGTAAATCGCCTTTACATGCGGGTCCAGCACTTTATAACCTTTGCTGTTTACCGTGCCTCCGAAAATATCCCAAAGCTTAAATACGGTTTCGGTTACCACCTCCACACAGTCTCCGGAATCTCCCCGCATCAGCATACAGCCGTTGTGGGCTAAAATCTCCGGTTTTAACTGCGGAAGCACATTTTCAATAACGTTCCAGTAATCATAGGAATCCAACACCGCCGAAAAAGAGGTATTCGGATAAATCTCGGTCAGCAAACGTCTGAGTAATGTAATCTCTTCCCCGTCTACGGCAAAATTACTGCACATCACCGAGTGCTCCGTACTCGGGCTACCAAAAGCCACCGGCTCCTTCGTACAGTCACAGTTATAATTCTGCTCCAAATACGGAATGGTCGGCACCGTAGCGGTATTTAAGAAGGACAGGCACCAGCCCGCTCCCGCCTTAACGGCAGATTCCGTACATTCTTCTCCCCTGAAATCAAAAGCTCCTAACGCTTTTGCTCGCGGTATCGTATCCTCACAGGTCAGGTCATAATACCGGTTTACGATTTCCCGGTAGGTATGTCCCACGGTAGCGGCTAACATCGGATGCCAGCTTTCCGCGGAAATCAGGCTTTCCAGAGACTGGGGAAGCCATGCAAACTCCGGGTGGGTATTGGTAATTCCGAACATCGGCACATGCATCGGCACCAAGGTTCCCTCCGGCAGGGAAAAAATCTCGATTGGCAGGTAGCCCAGCTGATGCAGCTTTTCCACCTTTTCGATTTTATAGGCCTCCGCTCCCAAGGTAGCATCCATAATTCTCCGATACCCTGCCATTACCTCGTCAAAAGGCTTATTGAAAAACTCCTCGTTAAAGTAATCCACAAGATACGTCTTCACAAAGCCCTGCAATCCGAACATGACTACCTCGTTCCAACGCTTTACCCTGCTCATACGCGGTGTAAAATAGGATACGGACTTTGTAATCCCCTTCGGCAGCATCTCTGCGTGTACCGCTTTATAAAAATCAATCAACAAC
>JAFTPY010000231.1 GCA_017463035.1 Lachnospiraceae bacterium | reverse complement strand
TCAGCATCAGCGGCAAGGACGGCGGACTTCTGACCGTGGAGAAAAAATACTCCAACGGCGAGGATATCGGTTTTTTAGGAAATGTTACGAATGTAGATACCGGTTTAATCGACACTCTTTTGGTAAACGACTATATTCCGGTCATTGCACCGATCGGTATGGATGACAATTTCCTTTCCTATAACATCAATGCAGACGATGCGGCATGTGCCATCGCTACGGCTATGGGCGCAGAGAAGCTGGCGTTCCTTACGGATATTGAAGGCGTATATCGTGATTTTGAGGATAAGTCTTCTTTGATTTCCGTACTGACCTTAGACGGTGCGGATGAGCTTCTCGGTTCCGGCGTTATCGGCGGCGGTATGCTTCCGAAGCTTCAGAACTGCATTGATGCGGTAAAGGAAGGCGTAGCAGGTGTACATATTTTGGACGGCCGCGTGCAGCATTCTTTACTCCTTGAGTTCTTTACCGATAAGGGTATCGGAACCGCAATCGTAAAGGGGGAATAATCTATGAATAAACAAGAATGTATGGAAAGAGCCGAAAAGGTCCTGATGCATACCTATGCAAGATATCAGGTAGTGCTTGACCACGGTGAAGGCGTATATTTATATGAGACCGACGGAACGAAGTATCTGGACTTTTCCGCAGGTATTGCGGTATTTGCATTAGGATACGGCGACGAGAAGTATAACGAGGCGGTAAAGGCGCAAGTAGATAAGCTCCTTCATACCTCCAATTACTATTACAACGAGCCGACCACCTTTGCGGCAGAGAAGATTGTAAAGGCGTCCGGTATGGACCGCGTATTCTTTACCAACAGCGGTACAGAAGCGGTAGAGGGTGCTATTAAGCTTGCCAGAAAGTATTACTATAAAAAGCACGGCGTAGCAGACAGTGAAATCATTGCCATGGAGCATTCCTTCCACGGCAGAAGTATGGGGGCATTGTCTGTAACCGGTACTCCGAAGTACCGTGCGGCTTTCGAACCGTTAATCGGCGGTGCCGTATTTGCGGAGTTCAATAACTTGGACAGCGTAAAGTCTAAGATTACCGATAAGACCGCGGCGATTATTATGGAGACCGTACAGGGTGAGGGCGGTATTTACCCGGCAGAAAAAGAGTTTATTCAGGGTGTCAGAAAGCTTTGCGACGAGAAGGGCATTCTTCTTATCTTAGACGAAATCCAGTGCGGTATGGGAAGAACCGGCACCATGTATGCGTACCAGCAGTACGGTGTAAAACCGGATATTATGACCACGGCAAAGGCTTTGGGTTGCGGTGTGCCGGTAGGTGCATTTGCGGCTACCGATGAGGTTGCATCCGCTTACGAGCCGGGAGACCACGGCACCACCTACGGCGGTAATCCGTTTGTGACCCATGCGGTAAGTACCGTATTTGACCGTTTTGAAGAGTTGAATCTTTTGGAGAACGTAAAGGAAGTCGGTGCGTATCTGCACGAGCAGTTAGAAGCTTTGACGGCACGCCATACGGATAAAATCGTGGCTCACAGAGGTATCGGTTTGATGCAAGGCTTGGAGTTTAAGGAGCCGGTGAAGGATGTGGTTACCCGTGCCATGAAGGCAGGACTTATCCTGATTTCCGCAGGTACCAATATCATTCGTTTTGTTCCGCCGCTTGTGATTAAGAAGGAACATGTGGATGAGATGATAAAGATTTTGGAAGCGAATTTGTAAGAAGCGAATTAATAAAATAATACGGGGACTGTTGGAGTTTAGATTGAAAAATCTGAAGTGCGGCAGTCCTTTTCTTTATAAGAAACAGCCGGCTTTTTTCGTAAAGCCGGCTGTTGGTGAAATGTCTACCGAAAGGTACGTCTATCTTTTACTTGTTTTCGGAAACTGAGAGAGGAAACGTTATCGTACCACCTTATAGCAGGCAAACTTACCTACCGATGCTCTCAGACAGAAAACAGCCTCGCCGTTTCTTGTGTAGAGAGGTTCAATGGTCCGGTCCGTGCCTGGTATTTTAAGCGCTTTAGCACCTTCGATATGAACGAAAACATCGCTGTCGCGGGTATCCGCATCCACGTACGGATACAGGACGAAGGCGTCGTTATCGTAAACAAACAGTCCCATCATCGGGTCGCCTTCCAGATAAATGCCGCTTACGGCGAACTCTTTACGCATGCGGTTCAGGATAAGATTCGGATAGTGCTTGATATCTGAGAAGGATTCCGGAATCACCAGGGTGTACATCTGTCCCTTTCCGTAGGTGTCTCTTGCCAAAATGGTATAGGCTTCTTCCTCGGCAATGCCCTTGCAAATTGCGCCCCAGGTAGCATTGTTTCGGAATTCCAGAACCGGAACGGTTACCGGCTTTGCACCGTAATCCCGCTCCCAACGGTTCCAAAACAGGGAAGCTTCTGCAGCAAAGTCCCGCACGGTAGCGACACGGCCTCTGTCTCTGAGGGAGGTAATACGCATCAGACCGCGGTTAAGGGTAGCTTTTACGAAGCCGCTTGTAACAATGGCCTTGTGGCCGTTTGTAAGGTAGGCTTCCAGCTTGTCTACAATATTCGTGTCATAGGCGGAGGACTCTGTCAAAAGCAGGGTGGGTGCATCTTCCGGGAACCACGGCGTCGGAGTAATCGGAAAACCGTGCATACCGAGATAATCCTGCACATTATCTTCGCCTTGGGAAGCATTCGGAATATAACACGGGATGCCCACAGGAGTACCGAGGTTGTCTAAAAGTGCATCCAGCTTGTCTAACATAAAGCCGAGGGCCGGTACATTGACCGTATTTACCAGTGCCTGGAAGCAGAACATCATCATTTCCCGCGGCTTTGCAAAGGCGGTCAAATACGCTTGCTCTAAGTAATAATCAAGGCTCTTGCAGTCAAACGGGTCAAACCAGCCGCCGCCGTTTCTGCCCGGTGCCATGGCTTCCAAATAGCGCATCAGGGAGAAGGAGAGATAGCGCGGTAAGTGCTGGTCGGTATTGACCGGGTCACGGGTCTCTGTGCCGGTGTAAATCAAATCAAAAATCTCCTTCTGGGAAAGCGGGTCATAGCCGGTTTCCTGGTAGGATTCCATCCAGTTCGGGAACTTAATGGTAATTTTGCAGTTCGGATTAATCTTTTTCGCCGGGGCAATGACATACTGTTCCGACACCTCATACATCCTGTGGGTACGATATGCCTGCCAGCTACCGTCGGTGATGCCGTGAGCGGTGTTGTACAAATCCCGCTCTTTACGGCAGGTGTCGCAGGTACAGTTGGTAAAATAAAAATCGTCCAGAATAAAGGCATCAAATACCTTGGCATTCAGTTCGCAGACCTTTTGTAAAGTGGTTAACATATACTCATCGTTATAGCAGAAGGTATTGAACATACGCTGTTTCTTTTCCGCACCTGCCGGGTCCGGCATGCTGGTGGTGATGCCGCCCTCCGTTCTGATGCCGTTGGCTTCGAATACCTCTTTGCAGAGACGAAGCTGTTCTTCCGTAGCAAAGACACCGTCGCGGTAAGGTTCCAGATACACCTTGTCCAGTCGCATATGATGCTTAAAAAAATCGAGATCTTTTTGAAGTTGTTCCTTTGTGGCATGCGCCACACCTTGCGCAATAAAATAAACAACCAAATCAAAATTCTTGTAATTTCCCATAAGGTTACCTCCCAATCTTTAGTTTATGTATAGATATATTATATAATGTTACGGTTGGAATATCAATATATTGTCATATCAAATTATAATGGGTTATTGTGTAAAATTCTTGTTTTATGAGAGAAGGGTGAGATGAAGTGAAAAACGTTGGATGAGAGAAATATAGGGAAACTAACATTTCTCGAAAATTGCAGAAAAAAATAAAAAAATTTTTCAAAAAAGTAGTTGACATTAGACACAAAATATTGTATACTAACAAACGTCGCTGAGAGCGAAACACAAAATAGCGAAAAGCGAGTGCTGCTGTGGCTCAGTCGGTAGAGCGTCGCATTGGTAGTGCGGAGGTCACGGGTCCGATTCCCGTCAGCAGCTCTCACGTTGGCTTTTAAGCCGTGAACGAAAAAGAAAAGAACCGGAATCAAGCTTGCTTGAAATTCCGGTTCTTTTCTTTTTCGTTCGATGGCGGAGCCCGTGGGCCAGCCGGCAGCAAAAGCTGCC
>JAFTPY010000230.1 GCA_017463035.1 Lachnospiraceae bacterium | reverse complement strand
GCCAACATTTCTCCGTGTGTGGACTGCCGATATTGCAAAGAAAAGTCCGGTTGTGCCATACAGGATGAGATGCAGGAGGTTTACGAGTACCTGAAGGATTGTGACAATGTGCTGATTGCGTCCCCGGTTTATTTTTCGGAGCTCACGGGGCCGATGCTTAGTGTGGGAAGTCGTTTGCAGACCTACTTTTGCGGCAGATTTTTCCGTAAGGAAGAGAGCGGACTAAGCCCGAAGAAGGGCGCGGTGCTGTTGGTGGGCGGCGGTGACGGCAAGCCGGATAAGGCTTACGAAACCGCGAAAGTACTGCTAAAGAACATGAACTGCAAGGAGATTTATCCGCTTGTTTGCTCTCATAATACGGACCGGGTGCCGGCTATTGAGGATGCACAGGCAGTTGCGGGCGTGGAGGAGATTATGCGGTTCTTCTATGCGCAGGAATAAAAGAAATACTAAAATCGGTTGTGTTTTAGACGAGTAAAGAGAATCAGAAGTGAAAGTCTGTTAATTTCTGAGAAAGCGGAGTATGGAATGGAAATTATAGTAAGAGAGTATCAAGAAAAGGATTTACCCGCAATGATTCGGATTTGGAACGAAGTGGTGGAAGATGGGATTGCGTTTCCACAGGAAGAGTTTCTTGATGAAACCACCGGGGCGGAGTTCTTTGCATCCCAGAATTATAACGGCGTGGCAGAAGATGTGGATACCGGGCGGGTGCTTGGCTTATACATATTGCATCCGAATAACATCGGACGTTGCGGGCATATCGGAAACGCCAGTTATGCGGTAAGTTCGGATGTTAGAGGTTTGCATATCGGAGAAAAGTTGGTGGAGGATAGCTTGAAACAGGCCAAAGCTCACGGCTTCGGTGTTATGCAGTTCAATGCGGTGGTGGCATCGAATGTACACGCCAGACACTTGTACGAGCGCCTTGGGTTTGTACCGCTTGGTGTAATTCCGAAGGGCTTTCGGATGAAGGATGGACATTATGAGGATATTTGCCCGTATTATCATGAATTGTAATGATATGTAGCGCAGAAATGCTTTTATAAATCTGCGTTGAAATTAAAATACAAAGAGGAGAAAAAATGACACAAGTCAGATTTTACGATACCATCGATGATGCACTGCTAAAATTTGCGGTTATCATCACAAAGAGTGCCGGGAAATGGGTGTTCTGTAAGCACAAGGACAGAACCACCTACGAGGTTCCGGGCGGTCACAGAGAGGTCGGAGAATCCATTGAAGAGACTGCAAGACGAGAACTTTACGAGGAAACCGGTGCAACGGAGTATGAGATAACGCCGGTTTGCGTGTACTCCGTGCAAAAAGACAGTGGACAAGAAACCTTCGGAATGTTATACTATGCCGAGGTGACTTCTTTTGAAGAAGAGCTTCACAGTGAAATCGAGAAAATTATTATGGCGGATGTGTTAGTTGAAAACTGGACTTATCCGGACATTCAGCCGAAGCTACTTGAGGAAGCTGAACGGTTGGGGGTTCTGTAACGAATGAGAAAAACGTGAAAGCAGCATCGGAAATTCGTTTAATGTCGAAAGATAGTTTACATAAAATACTTATGAAAACTAGAATGTAAACTAAGCAAAATTTACCGACAATTCATATAATTAGAACAAATTTAATTGAATCAACAAAAACAATTATACAAACAGGAGTGACATTACCATGAATGATTATTTAAGACTGATGTACAAAGACTGCAAAATCGACGACAAGGTTTTTGATTTGTGCAACGAAGTAGAAGCGTCTTTACAGGAGCGCTTTCAGGCCATTGATGAGGTGGCGGAGTATAACCAGTTAAAGGTTTTAGCTGCCATGCGTAAAAACAAGGTGTCCGATACCCACTTTAACGATTCCACCGGTTACGGCTATGACGACTTAGGACGAGATACTTTAGAGGATGTGTATGCGGATGTGTTCCATACGGAGAGCGCGCTGGTTCGTCCGAATCTGGTGTCCGGTACCCATGCATTGACCATTGCATTATCCGCAAATCTGCGTCCGGGGGATGAGATTCTTTCTCCGACGGGTAAGCCCTACGATACCTTAGAGGGTGTCATCGGTATCCGTGAAACGAAGGGTTCCCTTGCGGAGTACGGCATTACCTATAAGCAGGTAGATTTATTGCCTAACGGAAATTTTGACTTTGACAAGATTAAGGAAGCCATTAACGAGAAGACGAAGCTTATTGCCATCCAGCGTTCCAAGGGCTATCAGACCCGTCCGACCTTATCTGCTGGTCGTATCGGAGTGCTGATTTCTTACATCAAGATGGTGAAGCCGGATGTCATTTGTATGGTGGATAACTGCTACGGCGAGTTTGTAGAGGTCATTGAGCCGACGGACGTGGGTGCGGACCTTTGCGTGGGCTCTCTTATCAAGAATCCGGGGGGCGGACTGGCTCCGATCGGAGGTTATATTGTGGGCAAGAAGGAGTACGTGGACAATTGTGCGTACCGTCTGACGGCTCCGGGTCTGGGTAAGGAAGTAGGTGCAAGTCTCGGTCTCAATCGTTCCTTCTTCCAGGGACTGTTCATGGCACCGACGGTGGTTGCCGGAGCGTTAAAGGGTGCGATTTATGCGGCAAATATCTATGAAAAACTTGGGTTTAAGTGTGTTCCGAGAGGAAGGGAAGAACGCTTCGATATTATTCAGGCAGTAACCTTGGGAAGCCGTGAAGCTATGCTTGCCTTCTGTCACGGGATTCAGGAAGCTGCGCCGGTAGACAGTTATGTAGTTCCGGAGCCGTGGGCAATGCCGGGATATCATGATGATGTCATTATGGCGGCGGGAGCCTTTATTCAGGGCGCATCCATCGAGCTTTCCGCCGACGGACCGGTGGCAGAGCCGTACAATGTGTATTTCCAGGGCGGTCTGACCTGGTATCATGCGAAGTTCGGCATTATGAATTCCGTACAGAAGCTGTATGAGAAGAGTTTAATTTTACAGGAAACCGAAGAAAAATAGGATATGAGAAAGCCGGGCAGCGATTCTGAGCGAACCGCTGCCTTTTTTACAAAAAACAATTGAACAAATATTCGATTTGTGTTATAATCTGGAACAGGGAGATTTTACAGAAAAGAGGGATGTTTATGAAAACCGGAAAGGCTTGGGTTTTACTGCTTTTACTATTATGCGGCGTGGTAATCGGCGGATTCCTGGGGTATTTGACCCGTGATATTTCCTGGCTGTCATGGCTGGATTACGGGATGACCTTCGGAATCGGTACCGACGGAGGATCCTTTGTGTTGAACCTGGGGGTTCTTGTGATTACCTTCGGTTTATCCATTAAGATTTCCATTGCCAGCATTATCGGCGTAGTAATTGCGTTTCTCGTATACAGAAAGCTTTAAGTTTCGGTTCCTTTTCGCAAGAGAAGGAGGCATATGAATCAGTTTTTGACACAAAAAGAACTTCCGGAGTCGGAGCGTCCTTACGAAAAGTGTGAACGTTTCGGTCCGGGAGCTTTGTCGGATGCGGAGTTGCTGGCGGTAATTATCCGCACCGGTACAAAGAAAGAGCGGGCGGTAGATCTGGCAATTCGCGTCCTGAACCGTCCCGGAGCAAAGAAAGGGCTGTCTGCCCTTCACTATTATTCCCGACAGGAACTTCAGAAAATCAGAGGCATCGGCAAGGTTAAGGCCATTCAGCTTTGTTGTGTGGCGGAGTTGGCGAAACGGATGCAGGCTGCGGTGGATGACGAAAAAGAAGTGTTTCGGACGCCGGAAAGTATTGCTAAGGCATATATGGAGCGTCTGCGGCACTGTCGTACCGAGCAGATTATTTTGCTGATGTTAGATACAAAGGGGCGCAAAATCGCGGATGAAGTGATTTCCCAAGGAACGGTGAATATGGCTGTGCTGGAACCGAGGGAGGTGCTTTGTGTCGCCCTTCGTTACGAAGCGGTTTTTTTGATTTTGCTTCACAATCATCCCAGTGGGGTTCCGGTTCCCAGTGATGCGGATATCGCAGTGACCGGAAGACTTGCGAAAGCCTGTGAAATCGTAGGTTTGGAGCTCCGTGACCACATCGTAATCGGGGATAATTGTTACCTCAGTATGATGGAAAAAGGGTTTTTACAGTAATTTTTGTCAAAATATAGGACAAATAAATTATTGAAATAAATAGGAAAAAGTGGTACACTATGATAGAATATAGAAATACTATGCGAAGGGAGATTTGAAAGTTGTCATCTAAAGTTTTTGCGATAGATTTAGGCACCAGTATGTTAAAGATTTACAAGAAAAACGAGGGTGTCATTTTTGATGAGAAAAACGTTGTTGCCATTTGTGACGGAGTGGTAAAGGCAATCGGAGACGAAGCTTTTGAAATGTACGGCAGAACTCCGGATAATTTCGAGGTTACCTTCCCGGTAAAGCACGGGGTTATCGCGGATTTTGCCAATATGCTTGCCATGATTAACGCATCCTTCACCGCATTGGCGGACAAGCACGGAAAGGTAAACGGAGCGGAGTTTATCGTTGCGATTCCCAGCGATATCAGTGAGGTAGAGTGCCGTGCGTTTTATGACCTGCTTTGGAGCTCCGCCGCAAAGCCGAAGAAGGATAAGGTGCGTGCGGTGCATAAGCCGGTAGCCAATGCCATCGGCGCGGGCCTCGAGGTTATGACCGCCAACGGCATCATGGTTGTGGATATCGGTGCGGAAACCACCGAGATTGCGGTTATGGCTCTCGGCGGTATTGTAAACAGTAAGAAGGTGAATATCGGCGGTACCCGTCTGGACGATACCATTATCAGTTGTGTAAAGAAGAGATACAATCTCATTATCGGCAGCAAGACTGCGGAACTGATTAAAAAGGAGCTTTCTTGTGCGTTACCTCCGAAGGAGGTTAAGACGCTTCGCGTATACGGCCGCGATGTGATGAGCGGACTTCCGGTAGAAGCTGAAATCGATTCCGCATTTGTTTACGAATCCATCGAGGAACATTTGCGCTCCATCGTGGATGCCGTAAAGATGATTTTGGAGAGAACGCCTCCGGAAATCGCTTCCGATATCCTGGATACCGGTATTTATTTAACCGGCGGCTCTGCCAATATTAAGGATTTGGACAAGCTGTTTGCCCAGGAGACCGAGCTTGATATTCATGTTTGCGAAAATTCCGCAAATACGGTGGTTGTAGGTTTGGGTAAGATTTTGGAAAACGGCAAATACAGTGATTTGCGACTGACCTTGGACAAGATGGCAAACGGAGGTTGATAAAGAATGAAACGTCGCAGAAGGAGAAGACGGAGCGACTTTGAGTTCAATCCGAAGTATTTATGGATTTTCTGCATCATTCTTTGTGTTGTGCTGATG